>JAFGLK010000437.1 GCA_016928125.1 Anaerolineae bacterium | reverse complement strand
GCGCCCATGGGTGCTCCACATCGGTGAGTAACCGTACAACCTGGGGCATATGATACCCTATCTTGGCCCAAACTCAAGCCAGGGTGAACCTTGAGCGCTCAGCACACCGAGATATGTGGATCTCAGGCTGGCTTGCGCTTACACGCAAGCCTCGTGGGAGCCGGCGGCCTCTTTCCGCTGGAGATGTGAATGCCGGCCGGATCGCCGTTCACGCGTGACGCGGAACAGCTCCTGCTGGCGTTGCGTTCAGAAGCTCGCGGTATGCACGTCGGCGATGGCTCCACGCGTCTGGCGCAGATCACTCGCGCCTTTTGCAGAGACCCACGAGCCAGCGATACGGGTAGTAGAGCGGAAGAAGATAGAGGTGGTCTATGCGGTAGCGCTCCTGCATGTAGGCGGGCGGAGGGAAGAGGCTCGCCCAGGCATAGCGCAGGCGCAGGGACCAATCGGGCATGCTTTTCAGATCGGCCCATAGCCGTCGGGCTACCGAGGTTCTCCCCTGTGTGAGGCTCGCGTGTACTCGACGCTCACTCACAGAGGGCACTTGCGCCTCCAGCCGAGCCAGGCAATCGGCCGGCACTGGAACTCCCCAACCGGAGGCCAGCGAGGGCAGCACCTGTTGGAGCGGGAGGACGAGATCGTACTGGTGCATGCGTTCCAGCAGCGCGGCCCAATCAAGATCATCCGCAAAACGGTCCATCACTTGAGCGATGTCATGATGCCAAAGCAACCCATGACCGCGGTGATGCAGCACCAGATGACCGCACAGGTGCAGGATCTGCGCTTCGGGGCTCAGGATCAGGGCTCTGGCTTCTCCAATTTGGGCTGGCACGGCGGTCTGCCAGAGCCAGTCCGTAGAGATTCGATGTTGATAGTAGGGCGAGTCGAACAGGCTCCAGTGCAGCTCGACCTCGTTTCCTTGCGGCCCCGTGTGACGCAGCGTGATCGCGTTCTCATAGGTGAGCATCATGCTTTCGTTGGGCTGCGATCTGACGACGGTGTACTCTAACGAAGTGAGCAGCTCGAGGGCAGATCTCACATCGCGCCGCTGAACCAACAAGTCCACGTCGCCCATGGGGCGGAGCGCGAGATGAGCATAGACGGTTGTGGCCAGAGCCGCACCCTTGAGCAGGATCACGGGGATCCTTCGCTGGGCGAGTCGCTCAAGGATCAACTCAAGCTGACGGAACAGGAGGCTGTTGGCGGCCGCAGTGGCGAGGTAGAGGGCCTGCCACCTGGCCTCCGTATCGGGTGGAACCACGGCCTGGCCGTGGACAAGACGATAGAGCAGAGGCGCAAGACGATGTTGTTGGACCAGACGCTCCACATCTGGCCAGGCGAGGGCGCCGATTTGGCCAAGGGCGCGGGCCTGCGGGAGAACCGAGGGGTCTCGGTGCGCTCGGAGACAAAGGCGTATGAACTGCTCCGGAGCCTCGATCGTCGGCTGCTCTTGGTGATGGCTCATCCTGCGGCGCTTTCCGTAGCTACAGGCGACCGGGACATGCCCGGACCCTACTCGAGAGCAGCCAGATACTCCCGAAAGTGCAGGCCAAACTGCGTCAGCGTGCCCGGGTAGTTCCGCTCCCATTCAAAGAGGCTACCGTTAAAGTTCAGCTCATAGGGCTCAACGGTCCAGTTAGCCATCTTGTCGTTCAGGCTATACCAGGCCCATGCCTGCACCAGACGATCGCCATCCTCCGTGTAGCCCAAGTGAGGATCGGTGGCCTGGATACAGTAGTCAAAAGTGCCCGACATGAAATCCTTGACCATCTGGTCGCCGAGCTGTTCGTTGGCCCCTCCCAGATATCCATGCCCGGATGGCATCAGGACGCCATATTCGGAGATGATCAGAGGTTTCTGTCTTTGCCCATTCTCTTGCATCCAGGTGCGAAAGAGCACGATCTTTTCCTTGAACAACTCGACGTTCGCATTGTCATTCACCTGCCGATCCTCGCCATAGTCGTCGGGCAGTCCGGGCGGCACTCCGCACCCCCAGCTATCTCGGACCTCGCGAAGGATCTGCACGTGAATGTTCCAGGCGTCGACCGGCATCGGCTCGCCGTACCCCGTCTCGTAGTTCTGGAGCACCGCATCGAGCCACTTGAGCCTCAGAGGACTGGGCTGCACGATGCCAGCGGCCGAGACGCGCGCAGACGGATCCTGCGACTTGAGCCGGACATAGCATTCGTGGTATCGCTCCGCATAGTCGGCTGGCGTGCAACTATCCTGACTGAACACGTCGGGCTCGTTGCCGATCAACCAGAGGGAGCCGGGATGGAGGCGAGCGATCTCGCCGATGCTATCCCAATCCGGAGGCCAGCGGTTGCGCTCTGGGTTCTCTTCATCGCGCAGCACCGAAATCGCCTGCACAAAGTGAATGCCCTGCGGTCTAGGAGGATAGCTCTGCGGCCACCAGTTTTGGTACCAGCCGAGATCGCCCAGTTGGCCGATGTCATAGTCGGCGATGCCGCCCACAACGCAGACGCCGATCCTTTGGCGGGTCTTGTTCTCGGCCTTCACAAGGAACCTGTCCATCACGAGCGGAAGGGAGAGGGTGTAGGGGACGGTCGGAGGTTCCTCGGCAGCCAGATGTCGCGCCTCTACACTCTGCGCGTTGCGTAACACCAACGGGAGGGCGAGTAGAGCCGATTGCTGCCCTACGTGCACGATGCCGCAGTGGGTCTCCAGGGGCTGCTCAACGCCATGATGGCTCGCGAGTGGATCGTGGCAGACGAGATTCGACCGACCAGCCAAGGCCTTGATCTTCACCCGCAGCCGAGCGAGCACAAAGTCAGCGCAGACAGGCTGGGTGCCAAGGGCCGCCCCAGCGGCATAGTGGATCTCGCCTGCCACACTGTCTACGTGATTGTATAGAACGTTCCCCAGAGCGTTGCCAGCGAGAAGGGCCTGAGCAGGGTTGCCCGCAGCATCCACAATCTGGACAGCGTCCGGGTTATAGCGGATGGCGACCTCTAGGCCATCTACACCGCAGCCCTGGAGGCGCACCCAGATGGGAAGCTCCAGGATCTGGCCGGGCTCGACAAGGATTGAGTCGATGCCCAGCTCGATGATCGCTGAGGGATCCTCTCCTGGCACATCACCGGGATCGATACAGGGGGGCTGGCTGCCCTCCGCATTGGGGCCGGCTTTGCCGAAATTCGTGTAGAGCCAGGAGTAGTCCAAGACTGTCACACTCCCATCCTGGTCCAAGTCAGCCTGCGAACTGGTGCCCCCGAACGCATCACTCAGGAGATCCAAGTCCTGTTCATCGATCAGGTTCGAATCGTCCACGTCCCCCTCAAGCAAAGTGCCGAAATCGAGATTGAGGGTGGCACCGCGCGTGATCTCCACACTGTACAGGCGATTCTCGAGCGCATGAGCCGACTTGAGGCCCACGTCATAGATGCCGGTATTGGTGACGTAGAAGAAAAAGCTGCCGTCGTCATAGGTCGGTATCCTGGCATTGGTCTCGAGGGGCTCTTCCGCTCCAGGCTCAAAGATGTTAACGCGGAGATTGGTGATCCAGGAAGGGTCCCCCGACGGGTAGCGGCGCTGCAAGCAGATCGAGCCCCCCACAGACAGACCGATGGTGGGGACCACCTGAGGTCCCTCGGCCTGGGCCCCAGGGTCAGGTCTGGTCGCCAACGCAAAGGCCACGAGGGTCCCCAAGGCCAGCACGAGGAGCAGGTGCGAACGCCAGAGTCGGATCCGCCTCAAGATAGCGCCGAGTCTCACCGAGGTATCCTTTCGATCTGCCTGGCACGAGGACAAGAACCGTCGTGTCGAGGATGTCTATCGCTCATCCCGATCACTCCTTGGGCGGGCTCCACGCGAGCTCAAAGCGCGTGTCGCGCACAATCGTCTCCTCCTTGGTAGCCACAGGCCCCAGCGATGAATGCCAGCCCTCGGTGACGTACGAGACATCTCCCTGCGATGTGACCCTGACATGCACGGCAGCCTCGATGGCTTGGACGCCGGGTTGCTTTTGCACGAGCAGCTCATAGCGCTGGCTCTGGCGAGCGGTCTGGCCTATGCCGCTCGGCAATAGGTATTCCAGCTCCAGGGTGCGCGTCTCGCCGGGAGGGACCAGGATGAGCTGTCCGAAAGAGAGCCGCCCTTCTGACGGGGCCACGTTCACCTCGCCCTGGCCCCCATCGGCGCGGACCAGGTTGCTGCCGCGGGGCACGAACACGCGCACATAGTTCCAATAGCATTGGTTGGCCAGGGCATCATAGCTGTCTTCGTAGCGCGCCTCATGCACACATTCCGAGATGCGGGCAGTGGAGCGATGGTGATAGGTCAGCATGAGCCGCGCCTTGGGGCGCTCGCCATCGAGCACGACTTGGTAGTCAAAGCCACGATCAATATAGCGATCGGCCTTGTTCCAGCCCACATTGGCATCCACGATCATCAAAAAGTCATGGGGCGTCTCCGCCAGCCGTCCATCCCATCCCATCCTGCGAAGGTCTGACTGCAGTATCTCATTCTCAAGAGCCCACACGAGGAGGTGCTTTGTCGCAGCGGCTTCCCTGATAGTCAAGGCGAGTTTCTGGACGTCGGCGGCAGAGAGGCGCCTGATGCGGGCGAGGCCGGCCTGCAACAGCGCAGCACCGAAATCCTTGCGATGCTGCCACCAATCGCTAGAGCCGACCTGTCGCTCATCGATCGAGGCTGCACCGAGGGGCCTTTCCCAGAACTCGACCACCGTGGCCATGAGCGTATCGGCCGTCAAGGTGACCTCGTAGCCGGGGATAGGCAGGGGCTCGAGCGCCGAGAGCAAGGCCTGAGCGCCGGCGATGTCCAGAGCGACGATGACGTCGACGCGCTCGCCGGCATCGATCTCGTATAGGGCGGCCAGCACTTGGGCGGAAGTGGGAAAGTCAGGAGACCAGTTGGCATCGCGGAATAACAGCACGCCAGCTTGCATGTGCTCCTGCAGGGCAGGAGGCGCGGGGGGATGGGCCGCATGATAAGCCTCGATGTCATAGCTGCTCGCATAAGACACATCGGTCAAGCGGTGGCCCTGAAGCGTGATCAGAGCCACGCTACTGATAAAGCCTCCCGTCGGTCGCAGTTCCTCATTATTCTGAATGAGCAAAAGAAGCTTGGTTTCGCGGTCTGGCGAGGCCACATGAGGCATCAGTAGCAGCGCATCGAGCCCGAGAGGCGCGATGTTCAAGTACGCCTCCAGACGTTGGTAGCGCGTTCCCAGTAGGGCCTCCACCGCAGGAAACGCGGCCTGTACGTCCTCAAGCGCGTCGCGCGCCCGCAGCAGGCGTTCGCGGTTCTGAGCGAGAGCTTTCAGGGCCGCCCCAGTTGGGTCCGCCTCAGGTGTGAACGGCATGCCGGTGGCCAGGTTGAGGCGCCCAGCGTTCTCAAGATTGCTCTCGACGGCCAGAGCCGTCCACCAGGCCGTCTCTGTGAGATCGACGGCTCCCTCGCCCCCTCGCTGAATGAGCAGGCCAAGGCGGGAGAGCAACGGCCACCATGATTGCCGAGCCATGGGGTCCACTATCCACCCAGTGACCCGTCTCACGGCGCGCAGGTCGCGGTCCAAGGTCTCAATATCCATCCTCAGGGTCTGGGCCATATCGGCAGAGAGGCCTGCTCTGTTGGGATCCAGAAGCTCGGATGGCGAAAGCTTGCGCACATCTCCCAGAAGCCTGACGGCGCTCTGTCGCACACGATAGAGGCGCAGGCCAATCAGACCCACGATCGCCAGGGCGATACATAGGAGCACGAGAGCGAGGAACATGCCTCGCAAGCGACGCGCCGGGCCGGAGGATGTCATCGCATCACCAGGTTGAGCCCCGGATCACGCCTGAGCCTGACCAGAGGCAGATACGAGGGCGACGGGAAGGCAAGAGGCGATCAACTCGCTGCTGCACGTGAAGGCACCCGTCAAGCTCGATCATCATGGCGCGCCCGTCGCGGCCGCGCTTTTCGCGATCGCGTCACGATAGACCAGACCATATTGACTGAGCTGTCCTGTCGCCTCGTATAGGTCGCCATTGAACCTCCCTTCCGTATAGTTGGCAAACCAGGCCCAGGCCTGCACGTGCTCGGTTGCGGCCAGCCACTCTACGGTTGATCGGATGTAGCGCTTGATCTCTTCTGGGTCCTCCTGGGATCGGCCAAGGCTCTCTGTGCCGTACAGCACACCGAACTCGGTCAGCAGCAGGGGCGTCTCATCCTCTCCGACTCGCTCCATCCAGCCTCGGAAGGCAAGGATGCGGCGCTCGAACTCATCCAGGTCGAGCTGGTCCAGGTCGGGCTCCAGGATGTAGTTATGGATGTTCCAGGCAGCGACCTGCGGGTAGCGTCCATACTGAGCCTTGTAGCTCTCGCGGAACGCATCGGCCCAGCGCCAGTCCGCGCTGGCTATCCCGGCAGGGACGACATGGGCCCTGGGATCTGCCCTCCGGAGAGACGACCAAGTCCGATGATAGAAGCCGGCGTAGGCCTGCGGCGAGAGATTGTCCTGATGCGGATCGTTCGGCTCATTGCCCACGAGCCACCATTGGCCTGATTGCCGCTTGGCCGCTTGCCCGATCTGATCCAGAGTGGCGTAGGGATTGACGAGCAAGACCCGAAGGTGCCCTTGAACCTGTGCGCCGGAAAAGTGATACTGATAGTACCAGACAGGACCGAGCATGCCGAGCTGCTCGGCATCGGTCGCACCCACCACCACCACGCCTGCTTGAGGCCAAATGCGCGCTGGCACCATTGCAGCACGCTGGACGAGCAGGCACAGGGCACACGCCACCACACGAGACAGCAGCCGACTATGTCCCATGCTCATATGCCGCAACAGCCTACCCCAAATGGTGGGGCGAGAGGAGTGGCGAACAGCGTACAGGGGACGTGTCCGGCGACGGCCTGGCCGATGAGCGCATGGGTTGACACCGACCGACACCCCTACGACTCGGCTGACGGCTCAGGTGCTTGTGCAGCAGAGGCAGGTGGAGTCGCCGCTGATGTGCTCTCCTGCCTGGGCCGCTTGCCTCCCAAACGAGGCAACCACCGCCGGCGGCGCCGACGCCTTGGGCGCCCCGTCTCATCGCCGCCATCGTGATCATCATTCTGGTGGCGATAGTAGTAGCCGTAATGGTAGTAGTACCCCGACCGCGTCGGCGTCACGCGGTTGAGAATCACGCCGAGCAGATTGGATTGCGTCCGGCGCAGCTCCTCCGCCCCCTTGGCCGCCATTTTGCGGTGCGTCTTGCGCAGATCCGTCACCAGCAAGACGCCGTCCACCCGCGATCCCAGGACGGCCGCATCGGTCACCACCAGAGCCGGCGGGCTGTCCAGCAGGATGAGATCCATCTCCTCCAGCGCCCTGGCCATCACCTGCCCCAGCCGCTCCGACGCCAGCAGCTCGGAGGGATTGGGCGGCGGCTGGCCGGCGGGCAACAGATAGAGGTTCTCCGTGGTCGTCGGCTGGACATAGTCCGATAGCTCAAGCTCGGGGTCGAGGAACAGATCGCACAAGCCCCGGCTGTTGGATAGCCCAAAGACCGCATGCTGGACGGGCCGGCGCAGGTCGGTGTCGACGATCAGCACCTTGAGGCCCGATTGGGCAAACACGACGCCCAAGTTGGCCAGCGTCAGGCTCTTGCCCTCGGTGGGCCCCGGACTTGAGATCATCAAGGTGCGCAGGGAGCGATCGATGGAGGCAAAGCGCACACTGGTGCGCAGCCCACGGTACGCCTCCGAGATGGGCGAGAGCGGGTCGAGCAG
>JAFGLK010000436.1 GCA_016928125.1 Anaerolineae bacterium | reverse complement strand
GACCGTTGGCGTCGCCCAGTCTGCGACGCAGGGGGATCTCGTATAACTGCATGCGGACGCCGGTGATCTTCATGGGCCCTCCTAATCAGTGTGTGGAGCGGCGGGTGAGGCTCGCTGCTGACACGTTCTACCCGAAACTTGCGTCGAGCACAAGCAGACAAGCCACTGGCTCGCCAGGAAGGGGAGCTGCTCCCGGGAGTCCTGGCGAGCCAGTGGCTTGTATCGTCGGACGAGAGCCGCGAGATGCCTTACGGCGCCGCCACGGGATTGCGCAAGACGCCGATGCCGGGGATATCCACTTCCACCAGGTCGCCCACCTCGACCCGCCCTGTGCCCGCCGCGCCGGTGGAGATCACATCGCCAGGCATGAGCGTCATGAAGCTGGTCACCCACGCTAGCAACTCGCCCATGCTCCAGATCATGTCTCTGCCGGTGCGCGAGTACTCGACCTCGCGACCGTTGACGCGGCAAATCACGGTGATGTTGTCGGGATCCATCTCGGTCTCGACAAAGGGCCCCATGGGGCAGAAGGTGTCGCAGATCTTGAAGCGGGTGCTGACAATAGGGCGCTCCACAGTGGAGAAGTCGGTACAGGTAAGGTCGTTCACGCAGGTGTAGCCGGCCACATAGTCCATCGCGCCTTCGGCGGACAGGCGGCTGGCCTTCCGCCCGATCACGAGGCCCACCTCGGCCTCGTAAATCACCCGTTTGCAGACGCGATGGTAGACGATCGGTTCGCCGTGGGCGATGATCGTGTTGGACGGCTTCATGAACACCGCCGGGCCGTCGCGGTGGGCCTTGCCCTCGCGGAGTTCATAGTTGCGATACATGTCCTTGTAGGTCAGCCCGAGGCCGAGGGCTTTACACTGCGGCTCGATGGGCGCCAGCAGGCGCGCCTCGGCCAGTGAGCAGAGGCGCTGGCCGGGAACCATCTCGCCCCAGAGCTCGCCCTGCAGGACATGCAGGGCCTCGCCCTGCACCACCCCCCACTGAGCCCGACCTTGCCATTCGAAACGTGCCAGTTTCATGTTGCCCGCCCTCCTGTGTGAGCATGTTGTGTAGCCAATGTATCACCGAAATGCCACTATGGCAGGTCAGGCTCGCGAAGACCTGCCATAGCTACGGGATCTCCATGGATTGCGCCATCAGCCTTTGATTCCGCTCATCACGACGCCCCGCACAAAGTAGCGCTGGGCCAGGAAAAAGAGGACGATCAAGGGGAACGTCGCCGTAAGCGAGGCGGCCATCAGCAGATGATCCTGCCGTTCGCCGCCGACTGCCACGGCGGCCTGAAAGCGCTTCAGGCCGATGGCGATGGTGAACTTGTCGGGCATGTCGAGAAAGATGAGCGGCGTCAAAAAGTCGTTCCAGTGGGCGATAAAGCCGATCACTGCGGCGGTGGCCAGCACGGGCTTGGCCAGCGGCAGCAGGATGCGCGCAAAGATCAGCAAGAAGTTGGCCCCATCGATGCGCGCCGACTCGTCCAGGTCGCGTGGGATGGTCATAAAGAACTGACGCATCAAGAAGATGCTGAACGCGCCGCCGCCAAAGAACGACGGGATGATCAACGGCTTGAACGAGTTGGTCCAACCGATCTTGTTGAAGATCAGATAGGTGGGGATCAGCGTCACCTCGACAGGCAGCATCATGGTGCTCAGGGTAATCAGGAAAAAGGCGTCACGCCCTGGATACCGAAAACGGGCGAACGAGTAGCCCACGAGGGACGACGAGGCCAACGAGCCCATCAGGCACGACCCCGTGATAATGCAGCTATTGAGAAAGTAGCGGCCCAACGGGGCCTTGCGCCAGATCGTGAGATAGTTCACCCACTGGGGAACCTCTGGCACCCACGTGGGGGGAAAGATGTAGAGCTCAGAGATCTTTTTCAGTGAGCTGGAGATCGTCCAGAAGAACGGGATCATGAAGAGCACAGCAAACCAACTCGCCAGAAGATAAAGGATCGCGCGGCCGGCCACGCGCCGGGCCAGCGGAGAGATGCCGGCGCGATGGGAGCCGCGATCCAGGCTGGTCACTTGGCTGGCGGTCATTGATTCTCTCCTGCGTAGTAGACCCAGCGAGACGAAGCTCGAAACTGAACAAAAGTGAAAGCAAACATGATGACGAAAAAGATCCACGAAAGCGCGGAGGCATAGCCCATGTTGTAGTATGAGAAGGCGTGATTGTAGATGTGCAGCGCATAGAACCAGGTGGCGTAGGCGGGGCCGCCGTTGGTGGCCACAAAGGCGGTCGCAAAGACTTTGAGCGCCGCGATGATGCCCAGTACAAGCAGCAGAAAGATGGTCGGCGTGATCATGGGCAGGGTGACGTTCCAGAACTTGCGCCAGGCGCCAGCGCCGTCCACTTCGGCCGCCTCATAGAGTTCCTCGGGGACGCCCTGGAGTCCGGCGAGAAAGATCATCATGCGATTGCCGCCCGCCGTGGACCAGAGCCCAATCAAGATCATGGCCGGGATCGCCCATTGTTTGCTGCCGAACCAGGCTGGGCCGTGAATGCCGACCTTGCCTAGCAAATGGTTGACCAGGCCCACGTCGGGCTGGAGGATCCACAACCATAGCAGGGCCGCCGCCACGGTGGGCGTCAGGCTGGGGAGAAAGTAAAGCGTGCGGTACAGACTGGTCGCAGCTAGCTTCTGGTTAAGCAGCGAGGCCGCCAGAAGCGACGAGATCATCCCCAGCGGGACCAGGACGCCAGCATAGTAGAAGGTGCGCCCGATCGAGCCCCAAAAGAGCTTGTCCTCGAAAAACGCCCGCTTTAGGTTGGCCACGCCGACGAACTTGGCGGGGTGCACGATGTCATAGTTGGTGAGACTCAAGACGAACGAGGCCAGCATGGGCCCGCCCACAAAGAGGAGGAAGCCAAGGGCCCAGGGGAGCAGACAGATATAGCCCTCCAGGGCCTCGCGCTGGCGAATGCCCAATCTGGCGCGAGCCCTGAGCGGTTGCGTTTGGACACCCTCGATGGTTGGTTGCATCGCTCTTGTCCTAAAGATGAACTAGGCTCAAGGACAAGCTCCAGCAGGGACGAGGCCTCGCTCATCCCTGCCAAAGCGCCCCGATGGGTCAAGGCCTTCGCTAGAGCTCTTCCAGCTTGAGCACGTCCTCGAGGGCAGCGACCGTCTTGTCTACGCCCTCGTCCACGGTCGTGTCGCCCACCCAGATCGTGTCGAGGTTCTGAGTCAGCGCCGAGCGGAACTCGTCGCAACGCCAGTTCCAGGGCAGCGGGTCGGGATGCGTGTGGTCCATCTGGTACTTGAGCAGCGCGGCAGGGGCGAAACGCCGGATGATCTCGGGATCATCAAAGCAGTCGTAGCGACCGCCAGGGCTGCCCGCGCCGTAGAGCACCTTCTGAACGCCCGCATCGTGGCCGCAGTGCATGGCTAGCGCCTGCCAGGCCTCGGTCTTGTGCTTGCAGTTGTTGGTGATGCCCAGGGTGTTGACGCAGAAGATGGCCCCTGCGACGCCCGCTGGGCCGGTGCCATGGGTGGCTGTGCCGATCTGGAAGCGATCGCCCACCTCGAGCAGCATGGCCGGCACGTGACTGGCGACCACCTGGTAGACGCCTAGCTTGCCCGAGACGAACATCTGGCGCTCGTTGCCCTCGATGTTCGCGGCCGTGGGCGCGTATTTGTGGGTGTAGGCGCGATCATAGATCCACTTCATCGCCTGGCGCCCAGCGTCCTCGCCCAGAACAATGGAGCGACCATCCTCCGAGATCACGTGACCGCCGAAGGACTGGCAGATGGCCACGATATGGTCATACCCTGTGGAGAGAGTGCGCCCATAGACCGTCGTCTTGCCGCCTTCCTCCTTGGTGATGGCCGACGCCCAATCGAGCTCGCTCTCGATATCCCACTCGTAGGGCTCCTCGGTGGGCAAGGGCTCGACGCCGGCCTCTTCAAACAGATTGACGTTCATGACATGGCTGGTGTGGCCGGCATGGGCATGCCAAGGCATGCTGCGGAGATGACCGCGCATAGTGCAGCCCTCAATACCCGCTGGGAAGTAGGGGCTGAAGTCGAAATTGTCTGCTGCGGCTAGCTCATCGTGGTTGCAGAACACTTCCTTGGCCACCATGGTGGCGAGCCAGTTGGGCGTGAACGAGAAGATGATATCGCCAATGGTACCGGCGGCGGCCATGGTCATGATCTTAGGGAGATATTCGGACCAACCGGGGAAGAAGGCGCTCACAGTCTTGATATGCGGGTAGCGCGGCTCCACAAACGTCTTGTTGAAGTACTCGGTGAAGGAGCCATAGTTGGCCGCATCGATGTGGTGGAAGGTGAGGGTCACCTGTTCCTTCTTAGCGGGAACGGCGGTGACTTGTTTTTCCACCACGACCGTCTCCTTGACCACCTGAGGCGTTCCCTCTACAATCTTGGTGACCTCTTTTTCGACGACCTGGGTCACCACCTTTTCGACGACCTTCTCGACCTCCACCACCTTGGGCTGGCAGGCGGCCAGCGCCAGGCCCGATCCGATCACGGTCATCCTCTTGAGAAACAGCCTACGCGTTGTGCACTCCATGTCTCTTCCTCTCCTTAGATTCTTTATCAAGCCGCAAGCATCGAGATCGAGAACCCAATCCGCGTGATTTGGTCAGTAGACATCTCCTCTCTGGCGCAACGGCCATCCACAATCGAACCGAAGGGCAAGCGCGAAGGCCCTCGCAGGCATGGCCTCGGCACAGGCCCCCCCGCACGTGGCCACATAGTAGATCATCGCCTTCATCTGTCAAATCGGCACACCGAGACGCAGGTCGCCCGGCGGAACAGCCGAGAACCATCGCGAGGGAGCCGAGCCCACGCCCGTTGACAGACCTGGCTGAGCTGTACCCTTCAGAACACCGGACACGCGCTTTGGCTACGCCATCGTCAGCACGGCCTTGTAGAGCCCCTCCAGGCGGCTGGCCAGATCATCAAAGGCGGTCTCGATCTCCTCCAGGGGGTAGGCGCTGACCAGCGGGGCGATGTCGAGGCGACCGGCGGCCAGCAGGGCGATCCCGGCCCGCATAGCCTGCCATTTCTCATCGCTGCGCCGCACGTG
>JAFGLK010000435.1 GCA_016928125.1 Anaerolineae bacterium | reverse complement strand
GCCACGGGCGACGAGGTCTGGTCGATTGACGGGCCATTGCCGCCCGGCAAGATCCGCAACATCAATAGCTACAGCAACGCCGCCCAGGTGTTGGCCGCTGGCGGCGAGCCGCTGGTTCTGGAGATCGCTCGTGACCGTGAGGATTCGCTGGTCGACCGTCTGCGCCGCGCCCTTGAGCTGGATGCCGACCTGATCATCACCTCGGGTGGCGTATCGGTGGGCGATTTCGATCTGGTCAAGCAGGTGCTGGCGAGCGAGGGTGAGATCGGCTTCTGGTGGGTCAACATGAAGCCCGGCAAACCGATGGCCTTTGGCACATTGAGCGGGGTGCCGTTGCTGGCTTTGCCGGGCAACCCGGTGGCCGCCATGCTCAGCTTTCAGCTCTTTGGCCGTCCGGCGGTGCTCAAGATGCTGGGCTACACCGACTGGGCCGAGGAGACCATCACCGCCCGTCTGCGCGACGAGATCTCGCGCAAGGATGGACGGCGACACTATCTGCGCGTGCGCCTCATCGAGACGGCGGCTGGTCCCGAAGCCGAGCTCACCGGCGATCAGGGCTCGGGCATCCTGATGTCCATGGTGGCTGGGGACGGCCTGGCCATCATCCCGGAGGACCAGGACCATCTCAGTGCTGGTAGCGTGGTGCGGGTCATCCCATTGCGCTGATTGACCGCCGGCGACTGTGCCGCTGGCGACCGTGCCGCCGGCGACCGTGCCGCTCGGCGACCGTGCCGCCGGCGACTGTGCCGCCCGGCGACCGTGCCGCCCGGCGACCGTGCCGCTCGGCGACCGTGCCGCTCGGCGACCGTGCCGCCGAATAACCTAGAGGTCTGTTGATGCAGGAATTCAGAACGCAAAGCGATTATCCGATGATCCCGGCTGAGGAGGCCTGGCGTGCCGTGGCCGCGCGCGTGCGGCCTCTGCCGCCTTGCTGCGCCAGGTTGGATGGCCTGTTGGGCCTCGTGTTGGCCGAGGACGTTGCATCGGATGAGGATCTGCCGCCCTTTGCGGCCAGCACCATGGATGGCTATGCCGTGATGGCCGCCGATGCGACGCTCCGCCGGCGAGTCCTGGGCGAGCAGGACGCTGGCGACATGACCGACCTGAGCCTGGAGCCCGGCACGGCCATGCGCATCATGACCGGCGCCCCTTTGCCGGACGGCGCGGATGCCGTCATCCCGGTCGAGGATACCGAGGAGCTGGATGGCTGGGTCACGTTGGCGCGCCCCGTGCGGCCCGGCGAGTATGTTCGGCCTGTGGGTTCCGATCTGGCGGCGGGGCAGACGGTGTTGCGCTCGGGGGTCGCGCTCGGCCCGGCTGAGATCGGTTTGCTGGCCACCATTGGGCGCACCCAGGCTCTGGTTCATCCCCGTCCAGTCGTGACCGTGGCCGCGACAGGCAACGAACTGGTGGAGCCAGGGGAGCCTCTGGCGCCAGGCCAGATCCGCGACAGCAACTCGTTCGCCCTCTGTGCGGCTGTCGCCCAAGCGGGGGCCATCCCGCGACGCACGGAGCGGATTCCCGATACATACCAGGCTCTGCGGGACGCCCTGGCCGCCGCTGCGAAGGATTCCGACGTGGTGTTGACCTCGGGCGGCGTCTCCATGGGCACCCATGATCTCGTCAAACCGGTGCTGGAGGAGTTGGGGACGGTCCATTTCGGCCGTGTGGCGATCAAACCGGGCAAACCGCTGACCTACGCGACGATCAAGCGGGCCGATGGGCGCACATGTCACTTTTTCGGTCTACCGGGGAATCCGGTCTCTTCGTTGGTGACTTTTGAGATGGTTGTGCGCCCCGTGTTGCGCCTGCTGATGGGTCATACGGCGATCTGGCGCCCCGAGGTTGAGGCGCGGTTAAGCCATCGGGTGCGCCACGATGCGGATCGCACCGAGTATCAGCGGGCCATTCTAGAGTCGCGCGATGGGGGCCACTGGGCCACAACGACCGGAAGCCAGGCCTCCAGCCGGCTCATGTCGCTCCGCGGCGCCAATGCCCTCTTGGTCATCCCGGAGGGCGTGGGGGACTTGCAGGCTGAGGCGACCGTCAGAGCCGTGCTGGTCGATCTGCCCGAAGTCGAGGTGGGCTCATGAGCCCACACGACTCCCTGCAGCGTGCGATTCGCTATCTGCGCGTCTCGGTGACCGATCGCTGCAACCTGCGCTGTCGCTATTGCATGCCGGAGGAGGGCGTGCCCACTCTGCGGCATGAGGACATTCTGCGCCACGAGGAGATCGCCCGTATCGTGGCGGTGGCGGCCTCCTTGGGCCTATCGAAGGTGCGCCTCACGGGCGGCGAGCCCTTGGTGCGCAAAGGTCTTCTCGATCTGGTGCGCATGATCGCCCAGACACCAGGGATAGATGAGCTGGCGATGACCACCAATGGCACCCTTTTGGCTCCGCAGGCGCAGAGCCTGGCGGATGCTGGGCTGCAGCGCGTCAACATCAGCCTGGACACGTTGCGCGCCGAGCGCTTTCGCGACATCACCCGTTGGGGGGAGCTGGAGGACGTGCTGGAGGGCATCCGCGCTGCCCATGCGGCCGGGCTGGAGCCGGTCAAGATCAACATGGTCGTCATGCGTGGGTTCAACGACGATGAGGTGGTGGACATGGCGCGCCAGTCGTTGAATCTTGGCTGGCATGTGCGCTTTATCGAGGTGATGCCCCTGGGTGAGAACGCTTGGTTCAACCAGGCGCGTTATGTGTCCAGCGGTGAGGTCCGGGCGCGCATCGAGGCCGCTTGGGGGCCTCTCGAGCCTGCGTCCCTGCCTGGAAACGGCCCGGCGCGATATTGGCGTGTGCCAGGCGCCCCGGGCTCGCTTGGCTTCATCAGCGCCATCAGCGAGCATTTCTGCGCCACCTGCAATCGCCTGCGCCTCACCTCCGACGGGCGGCTGATGCCCTGCCTTTTCTCCGATCTGGAATATGATCTCCGGGGACCGTTGAGAGCGGGCAGCGATGATCAAGTCTTGCGGAGCATCTTTTTGGAGGCGGTTCGCCACAAGCCCGAGGGGCACTGCCTCGGCGATGGCACGGTTTTCCCGCCTCTGGCGGCTTCGCGACACGAGATGTCGCAAGTGGGCGGTTAGGTGAACGCCATGTCGATTGAGAGCGATCGAGGCCCAGCCTCTGCCCTGAGCCATCTGGACGAGCAAGGCCATGCGCGCATGGTCGATGTGGGCGGCAAAGCTCCCACCGTTCGCGAGGCCATCGCCGCGGGCGAGATCCTCATGCAGCCCGAGACCCTGGCGCTGATCCAGAGTGGGGGCATGCCCAAAGGCGACGTGTTGGCGGTGGCCCGCGTCGCAGGCATCCTGGCGGCCAAGCGCACGCCAGAGCTTATCCCACTCTGCCATCCCCTGCCGATCACCAGCGTGGTGGTGGAGTTCCGCCTCGACGAGGGGCGCGAGGATGGCCTGGCTGGCGTGATCATCGGCGCGCGAGTGCGCTGCACGGGTG
>JAFGLK010000434.1 GCA_016928125.1 Anaerolineae bacterium | reverse complement strand
CGGGGCATCGCTGTAGGCAAAGCGCTGCGTGATCAGGCTTTCCACCTCGAGCTGGCCGCGTTCCAGCAGGGCCAGGGAGGTGTGCGTGGCGCGCGGGCGATCCCACATGGGCGCATGGCGGCTGGGGCAGCCCCATACGCCCATACTCGAGACCAGCGTCAGACGGTTATGATGCCACTCCTCGCCTAGATGGACCGGCGCCGCCCCGCCCTGATAGTATCCCAATGTGACCACCCTGCCACCCATGTGCACTGTGCGAAGGGCCGATTGCAGCGCCGCGTTGTGCCCGCTGGCCTCGATCACCACGTCGGCCCCCCGGGGCGCCTCGTCGCGATATTTGAGCAGCTCGGCGGGATCAGCCTCAGCGGGATCGATCACCCAATCGGCGCCGAACCGGTCGGCCATCTCCCTGCGCGCCGCGATGGGATCGACGGCTGTGATGTGGCTGGCGCCACTGAGGCGAGCCATCTGCACGGCGATCAAGCCGATGGTGCCCAGACCAAAGATGGCCACATGGTCGCCCAGCTTGATCTGGGCATCGTGAATGCCCACCAGGGCCACGCCCACGAGGGCGATAAACACGCCTTGCTCAGGGCTGACGCCTCGCGGGAGGGTCTGCATCGGGATCTCGCGCCTGGCGTTTTCATCCAGGTTCACGACGGTGGTGGGCCTGTGCGCGCTGGCCGAATGCACCAGATCGCCGGTCTGGACCTCTGACACCTCGGAGCCGACCTCAACCACGCGGCTGACCAGTTCGTAGCCGAGGCTCGTGGGGCGAAAGCCCGGATCCTCATTGGGCACGAACAGGCGATGCTCGCGGTCGAAATGCTTCTCGGCAAAGGGAGCTGTGCCGCGGTAGAGGTTCATCTCGGTGCCATGGCTGATGCCGCTCAACACACTCTGCAAACGGACATCCCTGGGGCCCAGCGGCGGATCCTCGTACGCGCGCAGCTCGAGCGTGCGCGGCCCGGTCAGATAGTAGGCATACGGCATCTTGTCTATCCTCCCTCCCTCGTCGACACATCCTATACATCAGGCGTCGCCCGATACGCGAGCCAGGGCGGACGCCCCGCTCTCACGAGCGACTCCGGACCGCTTGGCCGATTGCGCCAACTCTCAGGCTTGCCCCTACCGGTCTTGGTCTTGGGTGAGATCCTTGGCGGAACGCAGAGCGGCGGCCAGGCGGGCGCACACGCCAGGCCGCCCGATGAACCCGCACACCTCGAGCCGGCGAAGTAGCTCGATCCAGTGGGCGCGCCGCTCATCGGCCGCCAGGGCCGGTTCCAGGATCGCCAGCGCCGTGGCCAGATCGTCCCCGCCGTCGGCCAGGGCGACGGCTTGCCAGAAGGCCAGTTCTTCCAGTTCGGGCGCCAAGGCGCGTGCCTGGCTGAATCGCGTCAGGGCTTCCTCGCGTTGTCCAGCGCTCAAGGCCGTCTGGCCGGCGCGATCGATATGTTGCGCGCGGCGCAGGCGCACCAGACGCGCCAGCTCTATCACCGGCTGCGCATGCTCGTCGACCCGCAGATCATAGTCGCTGGCCCAGCTCGGCTTGCTCAGCTCGCCAGGCACCACCTTGAGAGCAGCCGATTGCATACCGCGAATGTCGCCGCCTTGGTCTTGGGCCGCCATCAGAGCCGCCAACATCCGCTCGGCCAGGTCGCCCTCGGCGCGCTCATAGGCCTCCGCCATGGCCGGCACCACCGTCGGGCGGTCCATCATGTTGGCTTGAACGCTATAGCCAGCGCCGATCTGATGCGCTGCCTCTGGAATGCAGCCTGGCCCTGTCCAGGCGGCGGCCTGTCCCTGCCGATCGACGACGGCCACCTGGCGCCGATGGGCCTCTGGATCGGAGGCGACCAACGCTTCGATCACGCGGGGCGCCGAGACATCTTCAGCCAACAGCGCCAGGCCGACGGGGCCGAAACTGACGTTGGTGGATGCCTGGGTGGCCAAGGCCCCTACGCCCGGACGCATCCATGGAACGACGCGGCCTACGCACATCTGATGCGTCTGTACGGCCACGCCAAACTGCCCCGTGCCGGGATCGCGGGCCACAATGCTGTAGGTGCTAAAGAGCAGATCCGGTTGATAGGCCATCGGTTGAGCCCCCTATCATATGACCTGGACGGGCGTCGCGGAGCGCGCCTCCTCATCGATGTGGCGATTATGGGTCCGGGCCAGGGGTTGTGTCAACTCTGCCGGATGACGCACAAGCGGTACGCTGAGGAAAGCTCCGCGCGCAAGAAGCCGCTGCGCCACGTCAGCTCCTGGCGCATGTGTCGACCCATACGCTGCTCCTCTCATGCCGCGTGCGAAACGTCGGTGTGGCCTTTGCGCGCATGAGGGTCAATCTCACGACAGATACATTATTGACAATTCTTATTGACTATAATAGAATATGATCAATCACACCCCAGTGGAAGGAGAAATCCCATGGTAGAGGAAAACGAATTCGCGCCGGATTTCACCCTGCTCTCGGACGATGGTGAGGAGGTCACCCTCTCGGACTTTCGCGGCAAGAAGGTGGTTCTGTACTTTTACCCTAAGGACGACACGCCGGGCTGTACCAAGGAGGCCTGCAGTTTCCGAGATGACTATAGTCTGTTTCTGACCAAGGGCGCGGTGGTCATCGGGGTGAGCCCCGATGAACAGAGATCCCATCAGAGGTTCCGCGCCAAATATGGCCTGCCGTTCTATCTCCTGAGCGATCCCGATCACCAGGTTGCCGAGGAGTATGGCGCTTGGGGCGAGAAGAAGAGCTATGGGCGCATCTATGAAGGCATCCTGCGCTCCACTTTCGTCATTGATGCGGAGGGCCGGGTCATCAAGGTCTTTCGCAAGGTCAAACCCGAAGGCCATGCCCAGCAGGTGATCGAATTCCTCTAGAGGGAGACCATGCCGACGACACCGGATCCCGAGAGCCGGGCGCGTGCTTGCGGTTTGCTGCCCGGCTATGTGACCCCTGATCTGGCCGGCACCGGGGGCACTCAGCGCGCGGCATGGGAGGATTTCATCGTCGAGGAGATCCCCCTCTATGAGCCAACTGGATGGGGCCAGCATACCCTGTTCGAGATCGAGAAGCGCGGCATCAGTACGCTGGAGGCGATTGCCCGTCTCGCGCGCGCTCTGGGCGTGCCCCGGCGAAGGATCGCCAGCGCCGGGCTCAAAGATGCTCAGGCGATCGCCCGTCAGAGGCTCTCGGTGGAGGGTGTCTCGCCGCAGGTTGTTCTGGGGGTCGAGTGTCCGCAGGTAAAGGTGCTCTGGGCGGAGCGCCACCGCAACCGACTCAAGATCGGACATCTGCGGGGCAATCGCTTTGTCATCCGTCTATGCGATATAGCTGCAGACCGCCTGCCCCAGGCGCAAGCGATCCTGTCCGCTCTGGAGCAACGCGGGGTGCCGAATGGGTTTGGCTATCAGCGTTTCGGCGCGCGTCAGACGTCGCATCTGTTAGGGCGATCCATCGTTCGAGGCGATCTCGAGAGCTTCTTCCACTTTTATCTCGGCGGGCCGCAGCGCGACGACCCAAAGGAGGCGCGTCTGGCGCGCCAGAGCTTCGATGAGGGGGATTGGGCGGCAGCCCTCGCGCGATGGGGGCCGAGATCGTCCGATGAGTACCGCGCCCTCTCTACCTTGGCCGAAGGATGCGGGCTTGAGCGCACCTTTCAGCGGGTGCCTCTGGCGCTCAAGCGCATCTTCGGTTCGGCCTATCAGTCGGCCCTCTTCAATCGGCTGCTCGACGAGCGTCTGGAATCTATCGGCCGTCTGGAGCGGGGCGATCTGGCGGTCAAGCACGACAATGGAGCCTATTTCCTCGTGGAGGAGCCCGCGAAAGAGCAACGCCGGGCCGATCGCCTGGAGATCAGCCCCTCAGCCCCGCTCTATGGCTACAGAGTGCGCCTGGCCGAGGGACGGCCGGGCGAGCGAGAGCAGGCGCTGCTCGTCGATGAGGATCTTTCACTGGAGGCCTTCCGCCTGGGGCGGGGCCTGAGTATGCGAGGCGAGCGTCGCCCCCTGCGTGTGCCTCTATCGGACGCCCAGGCGAGCTATCAGGATGGGGTCGTGCTCAGCTTCTCGTTGCCGCCGGGAGCCTATGCCTCCAACGTGATCGCGGAGGTCAGCAAGCATCCGAGCCCAGAAGCCTGAGTCACCGGCCCGTGTGCGACCGGGGTGGCGTGCGGATGCCTTCGCCAGACGGCGATGCATGCATTGGCCATGTTCATCGGAGGTATGCCGTAGCTCAGATGCGGGGAGGACCCCTTCGATCGCCTGTGAGATACGCATGAGCGCCCCCCATTCAAGGGACCTCCGGTTCAGCCTGTCCGAGGCCATGAAGCGAGGGGACAAGGAACCGGAGACCGCTTCATACTTCCAGGTGAGGTGTAAAGCGGTCTCCGGTTAGGCTCAAGCTATCCCGCGAGTGGAGCTGAGGGGAGTCGAACCCCTGACCTCTTGAATGCCATTCAAGCGCTCTCCCAACTGAGCTACAGCCCCATATTGGCG
>JAFGLK010000433.1 GCA_016928125.1 Anaerolineae bacterium | reverse complement strand
TAAGCATGCCATCGCGAGCGATGTCGGTATAGACGACCCGTTCGATCCCCAAGGCGCGCATCTGAAGGGCCAGGTCCGTAGCGCCCACCGTCGAGACGTCGCGCCAGCCATGCACCGCCACCAGGCCAGCGCGCGCATCGATGCCCACCGCGATCCGCTCAGGCCCAAACCGCTGCAGCGCAGCCTGCACGACCTCCGGCTCGCGCAGCGCCACAGTGCCCAGAATCACACGCGCCGCCCCGAGCTCTAGAAGTGCGGATACATCCTCCAGGGAGCGCAACCCGCCGCCGAACTGCACGGGCAGATCCGCCGCTGCCAAGATGCGCCTCACGGCAGCCAGATTCGCCTCGCCAGCCTCGCCCAGAGCGCCATCCAGGTTGACCACGTGCAGCCATTCCGCCCCTTCGGAGGCCCAGCGTCGGGCTGCATCTGCAGGATCGTCGACAAACACGGTCTCGGCGGCAGCATCTCCCTGCTGCAGGCGCACGCAACGTCCCTTACGGAGATCAATGGCCGGGTAGACGATCATGCGCCCCCCTCCGCGGGCCAGAGCCCGGCCACGTTCAGGAAGTTGGCGAGAATGCGTTCGCCCACATCCTGGCTCTTTTCGGGATGAAACTGAATAGCAAAGAGATTGCCGCGCGCCACCGCGGAGACATAGTCGATGCCATAGTCGGTGGTAGCGGCGATGACGGTTGGGTCCTCGGCATCGGCATAGTAGGAATGCACGAAATAGGCATAGCTGCCGTCGGGCACATCGCGCCAGAGCGGCACGGCTTGGCATGGATGGATCTGATTCCAGCCCATGTGTGGCACCGGCAGGCCCGAGGGAAAGCGTCTCACCCGTCCGGGCAGCACGCCCAGGCCTCTGTGCTCGCCCATCTCCTCGCTCGCCTCAAACAGGAGTTGCAGGCCCACGCAGATGCCCAAAAAGGGCAGGTCGTCTCTGATCGCCCCCAGGACAACCTCCTCGAGGCCCAGGGCGCGCAAGTTGCCGATCGCATCGCCAAAGGCGCCCACGCCCGGTAGCACCACTGCCTTAGCGCGCCGGATGACGCCCGCCTCGGAGGTCACCAGGGCGTCAACGCCCAGGCGGCGGAAAGCCATGTAGACGCTGCGCAGATTGCCCACGCCATAGTCGATGATGGCCAGCACGCTAGAGCACCCCCTTGGTCGAGGGTACGCCTGTCCGTCGAGGATCGAGCGCCACGGCCTGGCCCAAGGCTCTGCCCAGGCCTTTGAAGATCGCCTCGATGATGTGATGGGCGTTGCCGCCGTGGATCAACTTGACATGCAGCGTCAGCCCGGCGTTATGCGCCAGGGCGCGCAGAAACTCGGGCACCAGCTCGGTGTCAAAGCAGCCCACTTTGGCCTTGGCGATCTCAACATCGTAAACCAACAACGCACGCCCGGAAAAATCCAGCGCCACCATAACCAGCGCCTCATCCATCGGCATGAGCTGACTGCCATAGCGCGCGATGCCCTTCTTGTCGCCCAGCGCTTGAGCCAGCCCCATCCCCAGCACGATGCCTACATCCTCAACGCTGTGGTGGTCGTCTATCCGCGTATCGCCCTCGCAGGTGAGCGCCAGATCAGAGAGGCTATGCAGCGCGACGTGGTTCAGCATATGGTCCAGGAAGGGCACGCCGGTATCCACTTGGCGCTGGCCCGTGCCGTCTAGGTTGATCCGCAGCGCGATATCGGTCTCGCTCGTCTTGCGCTCTAGCTCAGCAGTGCGTTCAGAGGACATGGCAGCCTCCCGATATTATGATGCCGGCGTTTTTGGCATTTCGATCCAAGTGCATTCCCCAACTCGTCCGATGCCGCCTCAGTGAACGAGATCCCGCAGGACCATCAGCAGGGCGGCGTCCTGCATGGGGGTCCCCACCGAGATGCGGATGCAATCCTCCAGGCCCGCCCGGCCAAAATAGCGCAAGATGATGCCGCGCGCCTCCATAGCCTGGCGCACTACATCCGGCAACAGCCCCCGCAGACGACAGAGAATATAGTTGGCTCGACTGGGGTAGACCTGCAAGAAGGGGATTTCGCGGAGCTTGACGATTAAACGCTCGCGCTCCTGGATGATCTTCTCGACCGTGGTCAAGGCATCCGAGATATGCTCCAGCGTGGCCAGCGCCGCCGCTTGGGCCGGGCCGTTCACGTTGTAGGGCGACTTGAGGCGCCAGAGCGAGGGCATGAGCGTCTCGGGGAAGACGCCATAGCCGACGCGCAACCCCGCCAGGCCGGCCCACTTGCTAAAGGTGCGTAGCACAATCAGGTTGTCGCGCTCTGCCACCCAGCCTACCCGCGAGTCGCCGCTGAACTCCACATAGGCCTCGTCGAGAACGACCAGCAGCGGCAAGTCCAGCAGACGCAGTAGGTCCTCATCGCCCAGCACCTGACCATCTGGATTGTTGGGCGAGGCGAGAAAGAGCGCCCTGGGCTGAGGATCGGATGCGTAGATCTCGACGATGGCCTCCACAGCTACGCGAAACTGGGCATCGCGCGGCAGGTCGATCACCTGCATGTCGTTGGCCACCCCGTAAAACTGGTACATCCCAAAGGTAGGCGGGCAGTCGATCACCTGATGGATGCCGCCGCCTTTGGGGCCGGGGCGAAAGAGCCGGAGCGTCAGGTCAATGAGCTCGTCGGAGCCGTTGCCCACGATGATGCACGCCGGATCCACGCCGATGTACCTGCCCACAGCTTGACGCAGCCGTCGGCTGATGGGGTC
This sequence comes from Anaerolineae bacterium, assembly GCA_016928125.1. Next base: position 1,974 of record JAFGLK010000433.1, on the reverse strand, counting down.
GGGGTAGCGATGAAAGGTGCTGTAAGCGCTCAAGGCATTCAGCGCGGCGTCGTTGGTGCCGTAAGGGTTCTCATTCGCGTCCAGCTTGATCAGTTGCCCCACTGGCAGCCCCAGCCGCGCGGCCAGCTCCTCCAACGGCTCAGGGGCGTATTCCTGTAGGCCCTCGACTCGCGCCCCGACCAGCGCCCCAAGCTCCAGTTTCTCCTCGCTCATCCTCCATCCTCCTCCAACTCCGCCAGGCGCAAGCGCACCGCCTCGGCATGTGCGGTCAGGCCCTCTTCCTTGGCCAACGTGATGGCATAGGAACTCAGCTTGCGGGCCACCCCCGGACTGACGCCAAACACACTGGTGATCTTGCAGAAATCCCATACATTCACCGGCGACGAAAACCGCGCCGTCTGCCCCGTGGGCATGATGTGGCTGGGCCCCACCACATAGTCGCCCAACGCCTCGGAGGAGAGTTCGCCCACAAAGATCCCCCCGGCGTTCTTCACGCGACCGATCAACGCCCAGGGGTCGGCCGTCAGAAGGCAGAGATGCTCGGGCGCGTACTCGTTGGCCAGATCGATGGCCTGGTCGATGCTCTCCAGAACCACAATGCCGCCCCGGCAGGCTAGCGAAGTGTGGATCACCTCGTGGCGCCAGAGCTTTCGAAGTTGGGCCTGGGCCGCTTCACGCACCTGTCGCGCCAACCGCTCCGAAGTGGTCAGCAGCAAGGCCGAGGCGAGCGGGTCGTGCTCAGCCTGGGCCAGCATGTCCGCCGCGACATACTCTGGATTGGCGGCCTCATCGGCGATGAGCAGCGTCTCGGTAGGCCCCGGCAACTGATCGATATCCACATCACCATAGACGCGGCGCTTGGCCAGCACCACAAAGATATTGCCAGGCCCCATGACCTTGTCCACCCTGGGCACCGATTCGGTGCCATAGGCCAGAGCGGCAATGGCCTGGGCGCCCCCGATGGCGTAGACCTCGCGCACCCCGGCCACCCGCGCGGCGGCCAGAATGGTATCGTTCAACTGGCCCTCGCGGGGCGGCGTCGCCACCACAACCTGGGGCACGCCCGCCACGCGGGCCGGGATGGCCGCCATCAGGAGCGAGGAAGGATAGGGCGCGCGCCCGTTGGGCGCATAGATCCCAACCCGCGCCAGCGGCCGGACGATCTGGCCCAAAGCCCCGCCCTCATCATCCCATTCCAGCCAGGAGGCACGGTGCTGGCGCTCATGAAAGGCCGTGATTCGATCGGCCGCCAATTGCAGCGCATCGCGCAGGGGCGCTGATGTGCGCTCCCAGGCTTGCTCGATGCGCTTCGCTGGCACACGCAATGCAGCGAGCTCGGTGCCGTCGATCAGCCGCGAATAGCGCAAGACGGCTTTGTCACCCTCTGTCTTTACATCGCCCAGAATGCGCGTCACCACCTCATCGGGGGTCAGGCGCTGGCCGAAGATGCGCGCGATGCTGGCCTCCACATCTGAAGAAGCCTCGTATTGCTCCAGCGCCTGGCGCCGCAACAGGGTTCGGCGCGCCTCATCCGCGCCGTGGATGATCCGGATATCGCATTCCAGGGCCATGGCCACCCCCACTTTCAGCCTACAAGTATATCCCCAACCCTATGGAGGCCGAAACAAAAAAAGACCAGTTCTTGCGAACGGGTCTTGGATGGTGAGCTGCACGAGCCGCCGGTGCTTCCGCAACAGCCCACCTAGAGATGCTGATGATGACTGGACGATACGATCGGCAGGGGTCGCGCGACGACAAGCGCACCCGAATAGCTCGCCCCAGACTTGGGCTTGTCCTGCAGCTGACATCCTGGCATGGCGCTCATCCCTCCGAACTGGCCTGAGGATAGCACAACGACTATGACATGTCAATCTGCTGTGTTGGGCTATTCGAAGCGTATCAGTTCAGATTTGAGGGTACGAGTTTGCCACCGGCCCAAGATGCACCGCCAAAGCATGCCCTGGCATCCGCAGG
>JAFGLK010000432.1 GCA_016928125.1 Anaerolineae bacterium | reverse complement strand
TCGCGTTAGGATCTTCCGGCCCCGGCTCCTGCACCGTGCGCTATCGGCAAGGAGTATGCATAGGGAGGCTGAAAATGACCGAGAGCACAGTGGCATCCGTGGTCACGCCAGACCCATCAGCAGGTCATCTCCCCTCAGCGGGGAGACGTCATGAGCTGGACGTGTTGAGCACGCTGATCGTGTTTGGGCTGATGTTCTTTCACACCGCCACCATCTTCTCGGGCCAGCAACTGGTGGTCAACCGAACGCAAAGCCGGCTGGTGATGATCTTGGCCTCCCTGGTCGCGTCTTTCGAGTTCGTCTGGGTCATGCCCGTCATGATGTTCATCGCAGGGATTGCCATCTGCTATTCATTGCGGAGGCGGACCACGGGTGAGTTCGTGCGTGAGCGCCTGCTACGTCTGGGCCTCCCCTTTCTTACGGGCCTGGTGATCGCCAATCCGCCTCAGGTTTACTATTACCTGAAGGCTCAGGAAGGTTTACAGGAGAGCTTCCTGCGCTTCTACCCGCGCTATTGGAATATCAGGTTCTCCCTGCGGTCGTTCCCCTACTTCCTCGAACCCGCGGGTGCCGAGGAGACATTCAACGTGATTCACCTGTGGTTCCTGATTTTCCTGCTGGTCTACACGTTGCTGCTGCTGCCTTTGCTGATGTATCTGCGCGGGCGCTCCGGACAGCGCGTGGTGGAGGAGGTGGGGCGGTTCTTCTCGCGCCGCTTTGCCATCTTTCTCTGGGCCATCCCCATTGCGCTGCTAGAAGCGCTTGTTGGTGCGATTTGGCCGAGCGGATGGAGCCGCTGGATCTGGCCGTTCATCATTGTGTACGGCTACCTCTCCGCCAGCGACCAACGTCTGACTGACGCGCTGGTGCGGCACAGAGTGGCGGCCCTAATATGGGGCGTGGTCGGCTTTCTGGTGTTCTTCATGGGCATGGGTATGCTTTTGGGCATGCAGGTGGACCCCTGGACGGACCGGGGATTGCCGGCGATGGCCTTGCGCTTCGTCAAGGGCGTGACGTGCTGGTTCCTTGCGGTGGGCGTCGTGGGCATGGCTACACACCTCGGCCAGCGGCTTGCAGGCGAGCGGCAGGACGCAGCCCGTGGGGGCCAGGACGACCCCCACGCGCACCGCCAGCGAGCCGAAAGGTGGAGCTTCTGGGAGCGCGTCGTGGCCTATGGCCGCGAGGCCCAGTTGCCCTACTATGTGTTGCACCAAACCCCCATCATCATCATCGGGTACTATGTGGTCCAGTGGAACATAGGCGTGATACCCAAGTTTTTGCTCATCAGCCTCTCGTCCTTGGCCCTGGCGCTGCTGGTGTACGAGTTCGTGATCCGGCGCATACCGGTGGTGCGCTTTCTGTTCGGCATGAGGCCCAGACGGTAGCATGCTGACCTCATCCATTGCCCTATCACCTCACGCCCTGCTTGATCTGGGCGCTGGCGTCCTGCCGCAGACGCATGATCCCGGGCAGCACCCGCTCGATGCTGGTCTTCTCCTCACAGAGCCTGGCGCTCCCCACCCCCTGGCCGTTTTCCCAAGTGAGCTCGGCCTTGCCGCCGGTCGGTGGTTTTATCTAGGCGTCGGCTGCGTGCCATGCGCTTAGCCCTAAGCGGCGCGCCGGCCAGAACAGGTTGCGGATCTGGCAATCTAGGAGGAAGCCCTGGATATCGAGGTCTAGACCCGCATCCACGTAGCCACGAATGAGGGAAAGCGCTTGCTCATTTTTCGCCTGAAATGACACGGTCGCACCTCCTTACTACTACAGGTAGTAGCTTTGATCAGTGCGACCACTACATCTTGTGTTTTGAGCCACCCTTGGGACTTGAACCCAAAACCTAGCGCTTACGAAGCGCTTGCTCTGCCGATTGAGCTAGGGTGGCATGACGGCGCGCAGTATAGCATGCCGCCCGAGGTTCGTCAAATCTTGGGGCCTTGCTTTGCGCTCGCGCTTCGGTTATGCTGCGCGCCAGCACAACATGGGAGGATGCGATGCCACGCGACGTCGTTCTGGAGGGCGAGATTCGTCAGGCCTTGGATCAGGTCCGCATGATCGACACCCACGAGCACTTGGACACGGAGGAGGAGTTCATTGGGCAGCCAGTCGATTTCGGGCGCCTCTTTCTGCATTATGCCAACTGCGATCTGATCTCCGCGGGCTGCCCTCCGGCGGACATTGAGCGGCTGCAGCTCGATCCAGACATGGGTCCCCAAAGCAAATGGGCCTTGATCGCGCCCTATTGGGGCTATGTGCGCGATACGGGCTATGGTCGCTGCCTGGAATTGGCGATCCGTGATCTCTACGGTCTGGACGGGCTCAGCGCCGACACAGTCGAGCCCCTCTCGGAGCGCATGGCTGCCAACCGGCGCCCTGGCTTCTATCGGGAGGTCTATGACAAGGCCGGTATCGCTGTGGCGCTCTGGAACCGTCTGGATCGCCTGGGTCCCATCCCGCACATGTGGACACTCGACTATGATCGCTCTCTCTTTGTGCAGGACGTGTTGGGCGGGTGCATGAACCTGGGCGAGCCCGAGTGGCAGACCGGCTGGGGTCGCGAGATTCTCTGCCTGGATGACTATTTGGGGGCCATCGAGGAGCGCTTTGGCGGCCACGCGCGCCAGGCCAGCGCCCTCAAGATCGGGCTGGCCTACGAGCGCCCGTTGCTCTTTCCCAATCGCACGCGGGCCGAGATCGAGCCGCTTTTCAACCGTGCCCTCAATGGCGGCTGGTCTCGCAACATCGACCTGCCCACCCAGTCGGAGATCTGCGCGATTCAAGACTACCTGATGCACTTTTGCTTACAGCAGTGCAACAAGTACGATCTCACGGTCAAGTTCCACACTGGCCTTCAGGAGGGCAACGGCAATATCATCGGCAACTCACGCGCCGCGCTGCTGAGCAATCTGTTCGTCAAGTACCCCAAGGTCCGCTTTGACATCTATCACATCAGCTATCCTTATCAAGAGGAACTGGCCACCCTGGCCAAGAATTTCCCCAACGTGGCGATCGACTTTTGCTGGATGTGGATCATCAACCCCGCCGCTGCGCGCCGTGCGCTGAGTGATTTCCTGGATGCCGTGCCGGCCAATAAGATCCATGGCTTTGGCGGGGATTTCATTTTCATCGAGGGCACCTACGCTCACGCGCTGATGGCCAAAGAAGGCATCGCCCGCACCCTGGCGGGTAAGGTGATGGATGGTGATCTGAGCGTCGAACGCGCCATCGAGATCGGCCGCTGGCTGCTGCGCGACAATCCCATCCACTGGTTCGGCCTGCGCGACAAGGTGGCGCCGGACGTGCTGGGCGCCGACTGAAGGGTTCGGTGCCGCTCCGAAGCGTGCTGTCGCCTTCTGCTCAGGTGTGGGCGGCGCGGCCCTCTTCATAGATAGGGCCATAGACTTGGCGATCAAAAAGCACGCAGCCCGTGCGACCGTGATCGCGCATGATCTGGGTGCAGCGACTGCAGGTGATGCACGTGGCGCGCCGGTCCATCTCGCCCTTGGTGAGCAGATCGCGCGCATAGTCGGGATAGGCAAACGCTCCCCGGCCCAGCCCGACGAGATCAGCCCAACCTTGCGCGATCACGCCGGCGGCGATTGGCCCCAGATAGTGGCGCAGCCACGAATAGCCCGTGCCGACGACCACCAAGTCGGGAAAGGCTTGCTTGACCTGACGCGCCAGGTCGAGCAGGCGTCCCACCCCGATGAGGGGGTGCTCCTCTGGTAGCGGCGCCCCGGCCACGTTCTGGTCAAAGGGGCGGTTGATGTGCGGCGTAAAGTAGGGATTGCCCGCGGTCACGTTGATGAGTGCCACGCCCGCCTCGCGCAGCAGGCCGATCAACCTGAGCGGCTCGGTTAGATCGGGGCGGCCGGGGTCGTCGCGGCTCACCCCCCATCCCCACGGGTAAGGATGCCCATCGTAGACATTGAGCCGGATGGTGATCTCGAGCTCGGGCAGCTCGGCGCGCACCTGACGCACCACGTCCAGCAGCAGTCGTGTGCGATTCCCGAACGTGCCGCCATAGCGGCCAGGTCGCGTGTGAGCGGCCAATAACTCGGACATCAGGTAGCGATGGCAGCTCTTGAAATCGACCCCATCGAACCCGCAGGCCTGGGCCAGATAGGCGGCCTGCACATAGCGCTCCTTCAGCAGGTCCAGCGCCTCGTCGCTGATGAGCGGATGGTCGAGGGCGATGCCCATGGCCTGATCCAGCACGCCGTCGTGGTGGGCCAAGATCGGTGCAGGGCGATCGGTCGGTCGGCTGTAGCGTCCCGAATGGGTCAGTTGCAGCACCGTGAAGGGCTGATACGCCTCGCCATTCGCAGCGCGACCCTCGGCCAGGGTCGCTGTACGCATCTCCTGAAAAGCGGCCGCCGTCTCGGGCGCTAACAGGAGCTGGCGCGGGTTGGCGCGCCCCTCGGGCACGATGGCAGTGGCCTCGAACCAAAGCAGGCCCGCTCCCCCGCGAGCGAAACGTAGGTAGCGGCGTATGGTTAGATCGTCAGGCCGACCCTCGGCGGTGCCGTCGCATCCCTCCATGGGGTGGATCGCCAGCGCATTGGGTGTCGCTTTGCGGCCGACGCGCACCTGCTGAGCCAGGGGCCTCAGATCCATCTGACAGGGCAGCTCCACCCCCAGCTGTAGAGCTCGGTCGAGCAGCTCCTGAAGAGACCGAAAACGAAAGCGTTCGTGGGGCATCTTTTCCTCTATCTCGCTCGAATTGGGGGGAGGTTAGCACGCGCCTCTCAGTCTGTCAACGCACAGTCAGGTGGGGCGACATGATCAACCTGTCGCAAATCCGCATCCTGGGTCCCTCCAAGAGCCGGGAAACCGATTGACAGGTGCACGCACCGTTTCTATACTGGCTTGCAGTGGGCTACACAGATCCGTAGATTCACCCAAGGCTCGCCCCAGCCGCTCCCTGAATGGAGCAGGCCCGCGAAAGGCGATAGCGCGCCGAGGCCTCACCTTAGCTGTCCCCTATCTTTGCGGGCCGCTGGGTCGTCGTATGAGAGATCGAGACTGAGTGACCGACCGGCGTATTCCGGTCCGTCTAGAGATGGACAAGGGTAATCAGCACAGTGACTAGATCTCCAGCGGATGAGCGCTTGGTGGCTTTTGAGAGCAAAGCCAGAGATTGGCAGCGCTACACCGAGACGCCTCTGGGCCGATTGAGGCAGGATCTGACCCTCTATCATCTGCTGGAGCGCCTCGTGGATCGACCCAAGGGTAGCGTGATACTGGATGCGGGCACGGGGACGGGGGGCTATGCCTGGCCCCTGGCTCAAGCCGGCCATCACGTCACTCTGCTCGACCTCAGCCCCACGATGCTGGCCATTGCTCGCGAACAGGCGCGCAGGAACGCGTCCGAGCTTTTGGGGAACCTGGCCTACTGCTGTGGGTCGGTTGAGAGTATTCCCGCCATCTTTGCGGGGGCGCGCTTTGACGCCATCCTGGCACACACCCTCCTCGAGTACCTCGATGATCCCTGGGGAACCTTACAGGCTCTGTTGGACCTGCTGGTGTCTGGAGGTATCCTCTCTATCCTCGTGACCAATCCACATGCCGATGCCCTCCGCTGGGCCTTGGTCAAAGGCGATCTGGAGCGTGCGCGGGAAGCGCTGCATGACGACGTCTCGCAGGCCGACCTCTTTGGCCTACCCAGACGAACGCTCGATTCGGACCTACTCCTCGATAGGCTGTCCGAAGCAGGGATACTGAATATCGTCAGATACGGTGTGCGGATATTTGCCGACTATTGCCCGATCAGCCAGCTGGGGGACCCGGATTTCATGGATGCCCTCTGGCGCCTGGAGGTGCAGGCTTCTTCGTTGCCTGCCTATCTCGGCATCGCGCGCTATCATCACCTGCTGGGCTCGAAACCTTGAATCCGAGAATGGATCTTGGCCATTTCGGCGCGGGCGAGGTGTCGAACTCTCGGCACAGCTGCTACTTGGAGGATGAATAGGTGGCTTTTTCTCTGGGCATTGGTCTCACCAGCGACTGCAACCTGGAGTGTCCGCACTGCTATCGTCCCACGGATCGCGTCTATGCCCTGTCGCTCAGCGATGTGCAGGCCGTGTGTCAAAGCCTGGAGATCCGATCTGCGGGCCTGGGCACGGGCGAGAACGCCCTGCACCCCGACTTTCGGCGCATCGTGGCCTATCTGAACGCGCAAGGCATCCGGCTGAGCATGGCCTCGAACGGCTATAGCCTCAACACCATGACGGAGGAGGAACTGCGCTGCTTTCACGATGTGGAGGTATCCATCGACTTTCCTCGCGAGGAGGAGCAGGATCGCTTTCGCGGCTCTGGCAACTGGCGCGACGTTCACCGGGCGATGGAGCGCTGTCAAGCGCTCGGGATCGAGGTCTCCATCCTCACCACGATGATGAATATCAATCACGATCAGATGGCCGCCATGGCACGGCTGGCGCACGCACAAGGGGTCAACCTGCGTGTGAACGTCTATCAGCCGGTGCAGAACGGCCGCTACACGCTGAGCTATGAGCAGTTCTGGACCGGTTTCCGGGAGCTCTTTGGCGCCTCAACCTTACTCAGTTGCACAGAGCCCGTGGTGCGCGCCGTGTTGGGCATGGATGGGGTGCGTTCCCCCTGTGGCTATGAGAGCGTGCGTGTCACGCCCCAACGCCAGGTGGCGCCATGCGTCTACTGGCCCGGTAGCTCGCTCACGATCGAGGATCTGACCCGACTTGGCGGCGCAGTGCTGGAAACCCCGCAATTCGAACAGGCCAGGAGGGTGCCTTCAGCGGCTGCAGACTGTCCCTGTCAGGGTGGATGCGCCAGCCGTCGGGCTCTGCTTGGGACACTGGATGCCCATGATCCCTATTGTCCCTGGATTCGCGGCGACCGGATAACGCTCGACGTCTCGCTAGCCCCAGAAAAGGAGCTGGTACGCGCTCGGAACTACTGCACGACAATCGTCATGTAGCTCTTGAGAAGGTGAGCGTGCCTGACATCAGCCTAATCATCCCGGCTCTGAACGAGGAGGCCAGCATCGGCCAGGTGGTCCATCAGGTGCCGAGCGCTAGTGTGCACGAGATCATCGTGGTGGACAACGACTCTACCGATCATACGGCGCAGGCGGCGGCAGAGGCCGGCGCTCGGGTCGTCAACCAGACCGTCCGAGGCTATGGCGCAGCGTGTCTCGCCGGCGCGCAGGCTGCCGGTGGCGATGTGCTGGTCTTCATGGATGGCGACGGCAGTTTCGATCCCCGGGAAATCCCGGCGGTGGTGGCGCCGATTCTTGGGGATCGCGCGGATCTGGTCCTGGGTTCCCGTCAGTTGAGAGCGAGCGCCAGGGGCGCCCTTCTGCCACACCAGCGCTTTGGGAACTGGCTGGCGGTGGTTCTGCTCCGCGGGCTCTACGGCCTGAAGGTGACTGATCTGGGGCCTTTCCGGGCTATTCGTCGTCCACTGCTTTGGAGCCTGAGCATGCACGAGATGACCTACGGATGGCCGATCGAGATGATGATCAAAGCGGCCAGATCTGGCGCTCGCATCGTGGAGATGCCCGTGAGCTACCGCGACCGATTGGGCGGACGCTCCAAGGTCTCGGGCACGATTGGCGGCAGCCTAAAGGCCGGCTACCACATTGTTCGGGTCATCCTCAGATATGCGCGCCAAAGGTAAGGAGGCTCGTTTGGCCGAAAGCACATCGCTGCCGGAAGCCTACCGTCTAGCAGAGGGAGAGGAGCGCGGTCCCTACGCGGTCTCGCAGCCTCGTTGCGTATTCATCGAGGTGACCAATCGCTGCAATCTCAGGTGCGCCACCTGTGTCCGGACCTACTATTCCCAGGAGCAGGCCACCGATCTCAGTCTGACGGCGTTCAGACGGTTGGTGGTCCAGTTTCCAGAGTTGGAGCGAGCCGTGCTGCACGGCATCGGCGAGCCGCTGCTGAATCCACATCTGCCGCAGATGGTCGCCGAGCTCAAGGCGCGCGGCGTGCACGTGCTCTTTAACTCCAATGGCTCTTTGCTCGACCGCGACCATGGCCGCGCCCTCATTGAGAGCGGCCTGGATGAGTATCGGCTCTCTCTGGACGCGGCCGATCGCGACACCTTTACACGCATCTGTGGCCGAGATCTGTTTGAGCAGGTCGTGGCCAATATGAGAGCTTTTGTGGCTCTGAAGCGCGAGTTGGGGGCCTCGTATCCTTCCCTCTCTCTCTGGTGCATCGGCATGAAAGGCACGCTACACGAATTGCCGAGCTTGATCCGGCTGGCGGCCGAGATCGACATACCCGAAGTCTACTTGCAGAGGCTGACCTACTTGGCCGCCCCTGCTGGGCGCCGCGGCATGGCACAGGCGGAGCAGGCGCTATTCGGAGCAGCCGGAGCGCGCGAAGATGCGATCCTGGACGAATGTGAACAACTGAGCCAGGCGTTGGGCCTCGCCTTTCGGGCCTCCGGTGCCACAGACCCTCAGCGCAGCGTGGCAGCGGCCCGAGATGTCGCCGAGATGCCCTGGCGCGCTTGTCGCCGCCCCTGGACGACGGCCTACATCACGGCCAATGGCAACGCGCTACCGTGCTGCATCGCTCCCTTTGCTGCCAGCGACTATGCCGGCCTCATCATGGGCAAGGTGTGGGACACGAGCTTTGCAGATATCTGGAACGGCGAGCGCTATCGCGCCTGGCGCGAGCGCCTCCTGAGTTCGGATCCGCCGGAGGCGTGTTCCGGCTGTGGCGTCTATTGGAGCCTGTGAAAGGATCACATCATGTCGTATCGGCACGTGTTGTGTCTCGCTCTTGCGGTCGCTTGTTGCGTCGTGTGTGCGTCGTGTGCCAAGGCGCCCTCGACAAAGCCTGATGTCGTCGCTCAGGCGACCACTGGCCTCCCCACAGCTCCGCCTCCCTCCGCGACCGAGGGCGTCGCGTCGGCGACACCGATGACTGAGATGGCGACCTCTCGGCCGGCAACGGAGACGCCGCCACCTGTAGCTACCACAACGCCTACCGATTCGCCCGTACCGCCTACCAACACCGCGCTCCCGCTCACACAGACATCGGCACAGACGCCAACCTCACCGCCCACCGAAACACCGCTTCCCACCGCCACACCTTTGCCCACGGAGCCCCCGACGGACACATCGGTTCCCACCAGCGCCCTGCCGCTCACTCCCGATCCCCTCACCGGCGCGCAACTCTGGACCGAGGTCCCCTGCATGGCCTGTCATGGCGCGAGCGCTCAGGGTCAGATCGGCCCCCAACTCGCTGGAACGGGCCTGAGTTTCGACCAGGTCCTGGCGATCGTCCGTCTGGGCAAAGGACAGATGCCGGCATTCGACCAGAACACCATCAGCGATCTGGGTCTGCGGCACATCTGGGCATGGCTCAGGAGTCTGGCCCGGCCCACGCCAACGCCGATCGCGCCACCCTCCTTCCCCACGCAGGCGCTGTCCGAGATGTGGTACTTTGTGAACGAGATGCGCATTCGGGCCGATTTCGCCAAGGACCTACCGGTGCGCCAGGCCCAGGACGATGCAGGACGCCTGGAGATCGTCATGGCCTATTCGCGCGACGGACTGGCCCAGACCGCTCAGGTCATCGCCAGGGCGAATCAGGCCCTCAACCAGGTGCCTAGCGAGCAGGTTAGGGAGATCATCCGCAAGGTCATCGATGACACGAATCAGGTGACGAACCTGTTCAATCAAGCCTTGGCGCAGAACAGCTACGGGCAGGCCTGGCCCTTTGTCGCCGAGGCAGCCCGCATCTGCCGCATCGATGCCCAGCCATGGGCCACCCAGGCGGTCCGGGACGCTGGCCTGGTGGGCACTGTTCGCGTTCGGGTTGTAGATCAGGCCGGGAATCCCATCTCGGGCGCCTTTGTCACCGCCCTGACGGCCCACACGCCTGTGGGCCTGCGCGCGGGTGCCGCCGGCCGAGTCACGCTCGTCAATGTGGCCGCGGTGCCCGCGCTGCCCGTCAAGGCCTATGCGGAGGGGCGCGTATACCACGAGAGCAATGTCAACCTGTCGCCCGGCGCTATAGCAGACAGCACCATCGCATTGCCGCCCCTGCCCAGACAAGGAGTGGCGCCGGCCGTGGCCAATGCGGCCATCCAGCCCTCTTCAGGACCTGGCAATGCCACAGTAACCTTTGCCATGACGGCGACCGATCCGCAAGGCCGGCTCGATCTGGCTGAGGACCAGATCTTTGCCCTGAGCGCTGACCTGGGCCTGGCCTATGTCCTCCTACATGTGGGCGGGGACCGCTACCAGACTGCGCAGCGGCTGCCCGATCTTGCCGCAGGTGTGTATACATGGTACTTTTTCGCTGTGGATCACGAATGCCATACGAGTCAGATCATCCCGCTGCGCTATCAGGTGCAGTAGCATGACCTGATCCCTCTCCTGTGAATGTCAAGGGACAAGCCGCTATGAGCTGCAAACTGGCCGGTGTGGGCCTCTTGGTCACGTGTGTTGTGCTTTTGGCCTTGACCATCCCACAGAGCGCTTCGGGGGCCCTGGACGGAGCGCCCAGAGCTCCGTCGCTGCCTGGAGGGTTGGCCTCGAGTGTGCTGGCTCCCGACCTGCTTCCCCACGAGGGGGCTGCGGGCGCGCTGATCTCGCGGCGCGTCGAGCAGCCGCCAGAGGTGGACGGCATCGTCGACTCCCTCTGGGCGTCGGTTGAGCCGCTGCACGCCTGCATGACCATGGGCCGTGACAGCCTGGAGTGTGCCTTTGATGTGGAGCTCCGCTCCGTATACACCGACAACGATGTGTATTTTCTGGCGGAATGGCGCGACGTCGCGCCTACTCACACCGGAGGCACGATCCATAACAAACTGACGCTCCACTTTGATCTGCCTGAGCCCTGGCCGGGCGCTCGGGATGTGACCTGCCTGGTCGCCTGTCATACCGGGTTCGTCAATGATCAGGGTCAGGTTGTGTATGTGAGCGCCGAGACCATCCCGCCTGGGCGAACTGACCCCTTGCCAGCGGCAGGGCAGTGGCAGGATGGCACGTGGCGGCTAGAATGGGTCCGTCCCCTGATGCAAACCAATGGCTTTGATGTGCAGTTCGACGATCCTGATGGGCAATATCCCTTTTTCGTCAAGGTCTTCGAATGGCGCGAGGGCCATCCCGACCCTACATCGCACGACTATGTCCTTGTGTTTCGACCCTAGCACGCCCTCGGCGTGGCGGCGCAGGCGAACGGATGACCGGCCTGTTTCTGAATGCGGCGCCTGCCTTTGGCTAGTCGACACAAGTCGTGGTCGGGGCCTACGCAGCAGAACATGCCCATGTCTCGGCGAGTGATGCATCGCGCTCGCGGCCTCCGTCCGGCGAGTGCGTTCATGCGAGCACACGTCGCTGAGGTTGTGGTCTGGCTTGCGATCTTGTTGTGCGCGGGCTTTTTCTCCTGGCTGGCCATCCTACGCCATCAGACTTTGGGCTCCAGCGCGATGGATCTGGGCTACACCGATCAGATTGTCTGGAACACCTTGCATGGCCGTTTCCTGCGTTTCACGACGCTAGAGAATGCCTCGATCGATCTGCCACTGGATCGATTCCGCCGGACGGATATTCTCCTGGCTTACCATGTCGAGCTCTTGCTGGTGCCCATCTCGCTGCTCTATCTGATCTGGAGCAGTCCCATGGCGTTGTTGGTTCTCCAGGCGGTGGAGGTCAGCCTTGGCGCCTGGCCAGCGTATCTCCTGGCCCGCAGACATCTTCACAACGGCTGGGCAGGGATCTGCTTTGCTCTGGCCTATCTGCTTGCCCCGGCGCTCGAGGGCGCCATGCTGTCCGACTTTCACGCGGTATCTCTCACCGCGTGCCTGCTTATGTGGGCCATGTATCTGATCCATGAGCGGCGGCTGGCTGCCTTCATGGCTGTGGCCGGGGTCGCCATGCTGGCCAAGGAGGACATCTCGCTGTTGGTCATCGCGATCGGCCTCTATCTCTTTCTGTGGAAGCGAGAGCGTAGAGGGGGCCTGCTGGTTATGGGGATGGGCGCAGTCTGGTTCCTGGTGTGCATGCAGATCATCTTGCCCCACTACAACGGTCTATCGGGCTCGCCTTTCCTGCATCGCTTGGCCATCTTTGGGCCGACGTTGAGAGAGTCGCTTGAGAACCTGCGCGGGCGCCCAAGTCTCCTGCTCGAGTGGATGGCCAAACCAGAGATCCGCACCTACGTTCAGGGGCTATTGCAGAGCGTGGGTTACATGCCGGTCCTCTACCCGCCAGTGCTAGCGATCGCAGCACCCAGCTTGGCCATCAACGTGTTTAGCACCTGGGGCTGGACCTATTCGGAGGGCGAGCACTATTCCGTCGCCATCATGCCCTTTCTCATCGCCGCGGGCATCTATGGGATGGGCTTTCTCTCGGGTAAGCTGTCGGGGCGCTTCGATGTGCGGCGTGGCCAGATGGCCGGCTGGTTGGCGCTAGGCATGCTCATCGTGAGCGGCATCCACCATCAGCGAGTGGGCATATCGCCCCTGTCGCGAAACTATAACCCTCCCCGCGTGACCCGACACCATCGCCTTGCCGCCGAGTTTCTGGAGCGCATCCCGCCGGACGCCTCGGTCTCGGCCCAGTCGAATCTCTATCCACATCTGTCGCAGAGAGAGCAGGCCTATTTCTTCCCTGCCATCAACGACGCAGAGTATGTCTTTCTCGATGTCACCAGCACCTCATACCCCCTGACCGTGCAACATCTATATCTCAACGCGCGGCACCTCTTGCGCTTTGGGGAATATGGGGTCCTCGCTGCGAAAGATGGGTATCTACTGCTTCAGCGAGGCATACCGCCGCTCCTCAGCGGGGAGCTCGATGACGCGTTCTACACCTTTGTGCATCCCGAGCCCGCCCCCTCGCACGCCCTTCAGGTGCGCTTTGGCGAGGCGCTCGAGTTGGTCGGTTATGACTGTGAGGCGCTGAACCTCGTACAGGCACAGCACAGGGTGGCCACCGTCCGAACCTGTTGGCGCGCCCTACGCCCACTCGAACTCAACTACCAATTTGCCTTTTTCTTCACTAGAGCAGATGGCGCTATCGTGTTTGCCTGTGACGGGGGCACCCCAACCTCATGGTGGTATCCCGCGTATGAGTGGCGAGTCGGCGAGATCGTGTGTATGGAGACGCCCATCGTGACGGTGGATCGTCGCGGCGACGCGCTGGTTGCGGTGGCGCCTCCGGCCAAGGATATCTGGGCGGCAGAGCTCCGACTTGAGCCGAGGGTTCTGCAGGGCGGCGTGGATCATCCTATCGGCGCCCCTGGTGGAACGGGCATCCTGGCAGATCGGGGCACCTTGGTCAGGCTCTGTTCCTTCGCCCATCGGTGAAGGCTCTCAGCTCCGGCACGAGCTTCTGAGGAGAATCCTTCGTGAAACGAGCGCTGATCGTTGTCGCCAAAGTGCCCTCGCCTGGCCAAACGAAGACGCGCCTCTGCCCCGCTTTGACGGCGCAAGAGGCGGTGGAGCTCTATCGGGCTTTTCTCCTGGACACGCTACACCTCATGCAGCAGGTGCAGGAGGCCGACCACGTCATCGCCTATCTGCCCGAGGACGCAGAGCCCTATTTTCGCACCATTGCTCCACAGGGTTTCCTCTCGGTGCCCCAGAGAGGCGAGGATCTCGGCCAGCGATTGAGCCACGTCTTGGCCTCGTATCTGGCGGACGGCTATGACCAGGCGGTGGTCATGAACAGCGATGGGCCAACGCTTCCCGCGAGCTATCTCATGGAGGCCTTTCGGAGGCTAGATCAACCCGAGATCGATGTCGTCCTGGGACCCAGTGACGATGGTGGCTACTATCTCATCGGCCTCAAGCGCGCCTGCTCTGCCCTCTTTGAGGTCACCATGAGCACGCCGACGGTTCTCGACGATACACTTGAGCGCGCACACCTGAGTGGATTGGCCGCTGCGTGTTTGCCCCCATGGTACGATGTGGATGTGCACGAGGATCTCGCCCGGCTGATCGCGGAACTCGATTCCCTGCCCGAGGCTGTGGCCCGTTTCACGCGGCGGTTTCTATCCGGCCTGGGCATGGAACGCCTAGAGATCCTAACCGATTCCACACCTCAATCCCCGGCGGGCGATGGACTACACGCTTGACCTGTGGCTGTGGTGCATGCCGACACGCAAGCTCGCGGGGGAAGTCGCGTGTAACGGGCCTGTGCTCTGAGGTCGACGGGAAGTAGCCCACGTATCTGTGTTATGTGGCTGGCGTTGTTGACGTTGTTCTGTAGCTTTACACGCTCTGTGCGATCGAGTACACTGGCCAAGCTACTGCAGGCCGGCACGGGTCCATCTACGGCTGGATCGTGACCGGGTGCGCTGGATGGAACCTATCGTCCTTGGAGCGCGTCCAGGAATCAAGCCTCTTGGCACGCGGTGGTCTGCTGGGGCAAGCAGAGCTGTGGCGTGCCAGCCGAATCGGCGATCTGCTCTGAGATGGCCGTAGGACATGCCGCTAGGCCAGAGTGAAATCGCTGCCCATGGCATCGTGTGAGGCGTCCCCGAAGGAGAGTAGCATGCGCGGCAGTCGCCCCAAACGCCTGAGAGTGCCGGCTTTACTTGTTATGCTGAGCCTGGTGGTCGCCAGTGTGTGCGGGTGTTCCTCTATGGATCGTCTGAGCGATCTGCTCTATCCCAGCGCCACAGGTGTGGCGAGCGCCACGTCGGTGGCGAGCGCCACGAGCGTGGCAACGCCCGGGGAGCCGACGGAGACTGCGTTCCCGGCCACGCCAGTGTCCACGGTGGTGGCCCTCCCATCGACGCCGGCGCTGTCCCCGCCGGCTCCCACGAACACGCCGCTCCCGGAGGCATTGCCCGCGGCGACGCCGACGCTGGTCCCCATGCTCACCGAGGGATACCATCTGATCTATGCCAAGGGCGGGAGCATCTTGCAGTTTGGATATCTGGGCCAGGAGCCGGTCGAGATCGCCTCGGTGCCCCAGCTAGAGTCCTGGGATTTCGCACAAGGGGCTTTGGCCATGGCTCAAGGACGTGCGCTGGACCTCATCGATCTGCAGGCGGGCCAGCATCTGGCTCTAGAGATGACGATCGATGCACCCGTCGAGTTCTCGCAGGTCATCTGGGGCGCTTCTGGGCAGGCTCTGCTCTATGCGGCCACCTTTGCGGATCCGGCAGCCGAGCGCTTCGGGCGCAGCCTTGCCCTGCGGGCCATTTCCTCCGCCGATGGGCATGAACTCGGCAGCGCGGCGGTCAGTGATGTAACCGGTGTTCGACTGCTGCACTATGACGATCAGGCCCAGCGAGCGTGGTTTGGCGCCGAGAGGGGTGAGCCGATCTTGGAGGAGATCCTCCAATATGATCTCTTCAGCGGCGAGATCTCCGCGAGCCTGACCATCGCCAAAAGCGTACAGATGCAGGCCTCGGCCGACGGCCGCTTTCTGTTGACGGTAGCCCTGGACGAGGCGAGCGGCGTACAGCAACTGCACGTGTATGAGCTTGTTGAGGGGGGTCAGGCCCCAATCGAGGTCTGGTCGCACCCAGCCGATACCCACAGCGACAGCCACATCTGGTCTCCCGACGGTCAGCAGGTGGCCTTTCTGCTGCGCGACGGACTGACCCAGCAGCAGGCCACCCAGGGGCGTGGCCTCTGGGTCCTGGATCGCGGCACAATGGAGGCGCGCGAGATCCTCACTGAGGCTTCGCTCTCCTCCTCGCTTCTGCGTTGGTCACCGGATGGCTCGCTGATCCTCGGCCACCATCGGGGTGAGGACGGCGCCTTCTTTTATGTGATCCGCCCGGATGGCGGCGGCCGGGAGATTCTGACAATAGAGGGCGAGTCGCAGATGCTGGGCTGGATGCGCGCCACCGGGGGCAGCCTGCCGCCGAAAGTCGTTGTCGATCCCTGGCGGGCACGCTTCCTGGACGCGCAGGATAAACCTGCCGTTCTGGCCGAGGCGGTGGCGCAGTTTGTCGCCGCGCAGGCGCAGAGCTCCGAGGAGATTCTGACCGAACAGGTGAGCGACTACCTGGTGCAGGCTGGGTGGTCCCTCGGCTCCGACACCATAGCCATCATCCGGCTGGATGCAGACACCTTTGTGGCCCAGTTGCCGCCTCAGCGGATCTCCCTTCTGGATGCGGGCCAGGCCCAGCCGCTGGCCTACGGCGATATAGTGCTGGACGCGCGCCTTGTGGAGGACGAACTGGGCCTGATCTTTGGTAGCTATGACGGAGATTTGCTGCAGCCCACCTACATGCTCTTCCGACTCGGTGATGATGGTCTTTGGCAGATGCTTTGGGCGCCCCATGGCCAGCGTGATTGGATCGCCACCGACGGAGAGATAGACTTCGTCAAGGGTCTCGACGAGCTCCAAGTGCGCGGTTCATCCTTCGGCCTGGATCTGGGCGAGCAGCAGGTGTTTGTCGAGTGCCGCGAGTGTCCCCATCGATGGTTGGTGGGCAACTGGGTGCGAGATGGTGACGCCTATCTCCGCCAAACAGAGCTGCCAACGGACAGCGACCTGGGTGAGCGCTACTGGGAGATGACCGAGTTGCGACCCTATGCGATTCTCGACGAGTTCCTGCGACGTGCCCGCCAAGGGCAGGATACCAGCACGCTGGCGCAAGACACAGCTCGGCAGCAAGCAGAGCAGCTCGGCTTGTTGGCCTCGGCGGTGACGTTGCGCCCGGAGGAGGAGAGCGCCGATGGTGTGCGCTTTGCCAATCTTGAGAGCGAGTTGCGTCTGTGGGCCAGCGTCGAGAATGGACAAGTCATCCGCATTGAGGCGTTGCAGGAATAGGCTGCCCCTCGACGAGGTGCGCCAACGCAATGATGATTGCACATCGGGCATCCAGTGGTTGGGTGTAAACACATTGCTTTGGCAGTGATTTTGCCTTTGGCGCTTGCAATCCTATTGCCATACATATCCGCATTTGCTATAATGGGAATAAGGATTGCGAGCTGTTGAGCCACCGCTTTCTTGTTTTCTGTCGGACTTTGTTTGGTCCAAGAAGGGGATTTCGCAGATCAGCCCGCTATGAAAGGGGGACGGTTGTGAGCACCATCCGACACTGTGTCTCGAGGCGTGTGATGGGTCGCATCAGTAGGCTAGTCATGCTGGTTCTCCTGTTGATCGTCGGTCTGCTGGCGGCAACGCCAGTGGCTTTGGCCGACCCTGGACCGGGTTGGCGTGGCGAGTACTATAACAGCATGGATTTCTCCGGCCCACTGG
This sequence comes from Anaerolineae bacterium, assembly GCA_016928125.1. The sequence continues at coordinate 8,038 of JAFGLK010000432.1, read as the reverse complement.
TCCTGGTCCGCGACGACGCGGCCATCGACTTTGACTGGGACAATGGCTTCCCAGGTCCCGGTGTCGATTCCGATCATTTCTCCGTGCGCTGGACGGCCTTCATGTACCTTGGCGCTGGCAACTACACCTTCCATTCCCTGTCGGATGACGGCGTCAGGTTCTGGGTCGATGGCCAGATCGTCATCGATCAATGGCATGATCATCCAGAGGCTCTCTATGAGGGGGCCAAGTATCTCCATGCGGGCTATCATAGCTTGCGTCTCGAATACTATGAGAATGTGGGCCATGCGGTCTGCAAGCTCTGGTGGGACGTCGACGCGGGCGATGGCCCTGGCCCCGGCCCTTGGCCCGGTCCTGAACCCGGCCCTTGGCCCGGCCCTGATCCCTGGCCCGGCCCTGGCCCGATTGCCCAGGAGATCGTCGTGGACGACCGTGACACCAACTTTGTGTGGGGCGGCCTGGGCAGTAGCTGGTACGGGCGGGATACTGGCTATCGCGGCCATCTCTATTGGACGTGGAATAGCAATGCCAAGCTCTACAACTGGGCCAAGTGGTTCCCGTATGTGAACCAGGCGGGCAACTGGGAAGCCTATGTGTACGTTGCCAGCCGCTATCATGGCAGCAAGAGCGCGCGCTACCAGATCCACTATGCAGGTGGCAGTGCAGAGCGTGTGGTGAACCAGAACAACTACTCCAATCAGTGGATCAGTCTGGGGACCTACTACTTTAACGGCGGGGCTGACGAGTATGTCTACCTGAGCGACGTAACCGGCGAGACCTACGGCACACGCTTTGTGGGCTTTGATGCCGTCAAGTTCGTCAAGCGAGATGGCGGTGTGCCCCCGTGGCCAGGCCCGTATCCGCCAGCTCCGGCTTGCGCGATCACTCCTGTTCTCGGTTTTGGGAATGTGTGGCACAGCTACAGCCAGGTTCGCAGCAAGCTAGGCTGTGCCACTGAGGCAGAGAAGACGATCTGGGCCATGGAGCAGCCCCTCGTGGGCGGGTACATGTTCTGGCGCAGCGACGAAACCTACATCTATCTTCTGTTCAACAATGGGACCTGGCAGGGCTATGACGATACCTGGATGGAGGGCCAGCCACTCCGCGATCCGGCTCTGATGCCGCCCAGAGGTTACTATCCGCCTGAGCGCGGCTTTGGCAGGATCTGGCTCGCTGACCCGGCGATGCGCCACAGCCCCGGTTGGGCCATCACCCAAGCACGCGGCCTGTATGCGGCCATTCAGCCTTTTGAGCACGGGTTGATGATCTGGACCAACACGCGCGGCGTCTATGTGCTCTACAACGATGGGAGCTGGGAGCTTTACAACTAGGGCCGTCCCTGCGCTCACCGGAGGCCCCCGACAAGCGTGTCGTGGATGCGATGCGCGTGGCGGCCCCGCCTGGCTGACTGCCAGGCGGGGCCGCGTGCATCTGACGGGTATTGTGCGCTCAGCTCTGTGCGGCGGCCTCCAAGATGCCGGCCATCTCCCGGCGAAAGCGCTCCGTGCCGAATCGGGCGGCCTGCTGGCGCAGGTCGTCCGCACAGAAGGTGAGCCTCTCCAGGCGATGCACGGCCTCGGCCAGCGCCTCGGGCGTCGGCTCGCGGAAAAAGACCCCGGTGCGCCCTTCCTCGATCGTATCTAGGGCGCCCCCGGCGCCGTACGCGATGACCGGGCGGCCCGCCGCCATGGCCTCCAGGGGCGTGATGCCAAAGTCCTCCTCGCCGGGAAAGATCAAGGCGCGACAGCCCGCCATCTGCGCCCTCACATGGGCATCGTCGGGGAGATAGCCCAGGAACGCGATGTTGCGCTTGGCCATAGCTTGCAGCGCCGCACGGTCGCGCCCATCGCCGATGATGCGCAACGGCAGCCCGAGCAGGTTGAACGCACGCACGGCCAGATCGATGCGTTTGTACGGGATCAGACGTGAGACGATCAGATAATAGTCCTCAGGCTCGGCCGGCTCTGTCGAGAGGTCGGTGTTCACCGGGGGATACAGGAGCATCGATTCGCGCCGATAGCATTTCTGGATGCGGCGCTGCACCGTCTGCGAGATAGCCAGAAAGCGATCCACCCGGTCCGCGGCCAAGCGGTCCCACTGGCGCAGGCTCCTGAGGAAGGGCGCCAGCGCAAGTCGCGCCAACCGACCCACACCTTCGCGCTCGATATAGGCATGGTAACCCCATAGAAAACGGGCTGGTGTGAGGCAATAGCAGATGTGTTGCGTTTCAGCCTCGGTGATGACGCCGTGCCCAAACGCGCTGGTGAGGCTGAGCACCACATCATAGCCGCGCAGATCCAGGCTCTCAAAGGCCAAAGGATAGAGCGGCAGAAAGAACTGGTGACGCCGGCTGGCCAGCGGGATGCGATTCATGAAGGAGGGCCGAATATCCCAGGTGCGATACCTTTCAGGCAGCGCCTCAGGTCGGTAGATCGAGGTATAGATGGGCGCCTGCGGGTACATATCGTGGATGACCTCCAGTACTCGCTCGGCGCCGCCGTACTGATTCAGCCACGAGCATACAATCGCGAGCTTCAACCCAGCCTCCTCTCACTTGCCGATGCAAAAGCGGCCAAAGATGCTCTCCAGCAGGTCCTCGCTGGCGCTCTCTCCGGTGATCTCACCCAAGCTCTGGATCGCCTCCGATAGATCGATCGAGAGAAGATCCAGGGGCAATCCCTGCCGCAAGGCCGTCTGGGCGTCCTGAATGTGGGCCCGCGCCTGCCGCAGGAGCTCTCGGTGACGAGGGCTGCTCACCAGCGGCTCGTCGCTCAGCACGATCCGCCCGCCAAAGACCATCTCGGTCAGCGCCCGCTCCAAGGTTGGGATGCCGTCTCCGTACAACGCCGAGACGGCCACCTGCGGCGCCTGAGGCAAGAGGCCCTCGTGCCCGGCCACGCGCGGCAGATCGCTCTTGTTGATCGCCAGCAGCGCGGGGCGGCCACAAGCCAGATCGGCCACCTGCGCGTCTTCCTCGGTGGGCGGAACGCTCCCGTCGACGACCACCACCACCAGGTCAGCCTGAACCACCGCCTGGCGGCTGCGCTCGATGCCCAGGCGCTCGACCAGATCCTGCGTACGATTGATGCCCGCCGTATCCACCAGCACGAAAGGGATGCCCTGCAAATCGAACATCTCCTCGAGCGTGTCGCGGGTAGTGCCCGGAATGGGCGTCACGATGGCCCGATCCACGCGCAACAGAGCGTTGAGCAGGCTGCTCTTGCCCACGTTGGGCCTGCCGACAATGGCTGTCCGCACGCCCTGTCGATAGATAATGCCGCGATCGGCCGTCTCCAGCAGGTCGTCCAGGCGCTGTGTCAGCTCCGCCAACTCTGGCGCGACCTCCTGTGGCGGGATATCTTCCTCAGGGAAGTCGACCGTGGCTTGCAGATAGGCCAGCAGGTCGACCATCCGCCTCCGAAGCTCTCGGACTTGGCCCGACAAGCGTCCGCCGAGCTGGCCCACCGCAACCCGCAGCGACGCCTCGGTCTTGGCGTTGACGACATCCAACACGGCCTCAGCCTGGGCCAGATCGATGCGCCCGTTGACAAAGGCACGCAGGGTGAACTCGCCCTCATGGGCCAGCCGAGCCCCGCTCGCCAAACACAGGGACAGGATGGCGCGCAAGGCCATGATGCCGCCATGGGCGTTGATCTCGACCACGTCCTGGCGCGTGTAGGTATGCGGCGCTCGCATGTAGGAGACGAGCACTTCATCGACCAGTCCGTCTGTCTCGGGATCAAGCACATGGCCGTAGTAGAGTCGGTTGGATTGGGCGCGCTCTCGCCAGGGCCGATGCCGTGCCACGCTGGGGATGAAAAGCCGCGCCGCGATATCGAGCGCTTCGGGGCCGCTCAGACGGACGATGCCGATCCCGCCTTGCCCGATCGAGGTCGAAATGGCGGCGATGGTGTCATCCAGGGAAATCATGTGGGGCTCCAAAAGGGGCTCTGGGTGCGACGCAGGGCCACATGACCGGCGGGCTCAGCCCTCGCGCGCGACGCGCGAGACGAACTCTTTGAGACGCTTGTTAAAGCGTCCCCGAGGCAGCATCACGCGATGCCCACAGGCCTGACACTTGAGCCCGATGTCGGTGCCGATGCGCGTGACCGTCCATTCGAAGGAACCGCAAGGATGGGGCTTGCGGAGCCTCACCACGTCGCCCACACGTACGTCGATCACGGGCATCAGGGCAACTCCTCTCCAGCCTTCTGCGCGTCGGCTGGCTCTTGCTCTTTGAGCGCATAGAAGAGCAGGACCGTGCTGCCATAGCGGCGCTCGTCGATCAAGCGCAGGTTGCGAGTGGCCAGCGGCTCGTACTCCTTGGGATGGATCTGGACGATGATCTGCCCATCCGGGCTGAGCAGCGGTTTGACATCCAACGCAAGCAGTGCCTTGGCCCACAGAGCCTTGTGCTGTGGCGGCGCGACGTAGACAAAGTCGAAGGCCAAATCCGCGGGCGCGGTGTGCAGGTATTGGAACGCGTCAGCCTGGATGATCTCGGCTCTTCTGGACAACTGGGTGATCTCCAGATTCTTGCGGATAGTCAGAATCGCCTTGCGCGCGCGCTCCACGAATACGACGCGCTGCGCGCCGCGGCTGAGCGCCTCGATGCCGACCGCGCCGGTGCCGCCGAACAGATCGAGCAGCGTGCACTCGTAGATCGCCGGCCCCAGGATGCTAAAGAGCGCCGATTTGACCCGCGCTGTGATGGGTCGAGTGCCTGAACCTGGCACCGCTGTCAGTTTGCGCCCCTTGGCCGAGCCCGTGATCACACGCACGACATTGCTCCTCACGATCAGATCGTTTGGCTCAAGTGTAGCATGGGGCCTGGAAACGGTCAATCCGAACACCCCGCCAGCGCGAGGCGGCCGGATCACAGAGCGCCCACCGGCGTCCAAGCCCCCTCTCTAGTGGACCGTATGGCGAGATGCCGAGCCTGAAAGCAGCGTTGACGTGCCCACTCGGGCACGATAGAATCGGATTCGTCGATTCTGTATCTGAAGCGAGTCCAGGGGGTATGCCGTGTCCTATCGCGATGGCTGGTCGGCCGTTCAGCTCCAGATGCCAGCTCGCGTGCCGCGGATCGAGTTTGGGGCTGAGAGCCATTGGCCACTGGTGCATCAGGTGACCGGCATCCAGGTCGAGCCGCACAGCCCCGAGATCGACAAAGAGCGCGCGCGAGGCGCTTTTGCCGCCGCCTGGAATTATGACCTCTGCCTCGCGTCTCTGATCGGCCATGATGAGCTGGATACCAAGCGCACCTCGAGGGGACATGGTGTGTATGAGGCCGGCGGCATCGACTATGATGCGCGCGTTTACTGCCCGTTCCGGGAGCCAGAGGAGGTCTATGCCTTCGACCCTTGGGAGACGTATGGCCCCAGGGACAAATCCGAATTGGTGGCGCGCTTTAATGCCCACTATCGAGCGCAGTGCGAACGCTACCCCGATCTGGTCAACACGACCGGCACGTACGTCACGCTCTTCTCGGGGCTGATCTCGATCTTTGGCTGGGAGATGCTCCTTACAGCCGGCGGCCTCGATCCGGCGGCCCTGGGGGAGGTGGCCCATCGCTACGCCAGCTGGATGCAGCCCTACTATGATGCGCTGGCCGCATGTGAAGCCTCCGTGATCTATTCCCACGATGACATCGTCTGGACAGCAGGGGCTGTCTTTCGGCCACAGTGGTATCGAGACTATATCTTTCCCCACTATGCCGAGTTCTACCGGCCGCTTCTGGAGGCGGGCAAAAAGCCGCTCTTTATCTCCGATGGGAATTACACCGAATTCGTGGACGACATCGCGGCCGCGGGGGCGCAGGGCTTCTTCTTTGAGCCCCTGACCGATCTGGTCTACATCGTCGAGCACTATGGCGATAGCCACATCATCATTGGCAACGTGGACACGCGGGCCTTGCTCAGCGGCAGTCATGAGCGGATTCGCGGCGAGGTCGAGCGCTGCATGGCTCTGGGCAAGCATTGTCCCGGCTACTTTATCGGCGTGACCAACATGATCCCGGCGAACACACCAGTGGACAGCGCCCTTTACTACAACCAGGTCTACGAGGAGTTGTGCTGGCGCTGAGCGGCTGGCGACCTCTGGCAAAGGCATCGGCGGCCAGCATCGCGTACGAGTTTTCTGCCTTCAAACAATGGGATGCGAGCCATGGCGACGGTCAGGGTCGGCACGTGCAGCTGGAAATTCCCCTCCTGGAGGGGCTTGATCTACTCTGATGCCCGTGAGATCGACTATCTGGCCGAATATGCGCGCTGCTACTCGACCGTCGAGATCGATCAGTGGTTCTGGTCGCTGTTCGGCCCCGAGAGCATCAAGCTCCCTGAGGCCGGAGATGTGGCCGCCTATCGCCGGGCGGTGCCTGACGGTTTCCGCTTCACGGTCAAGGCCCCCAACAGCATCACCCTGACACATCTCTACAGCGGGGGCAGCGAGCCCTTGGTGCCCAATGCTCGCTTCCTATCCGTGGAGCTTCAGGCCCAGTTCCTGGAGCGCGTGGCCCCACTTGGCGATCTGCTCGGGCCGATCATGTTCCAGTTCGAGTATCTCAATCGGCGCAAGATGGAATCCCAGGCTGGGTTCCTCGCGCAGTTCGAGCGCTTTGTTGAGTCCATCGACCGATCCTATCGTTACGCGCTGGAGGTGCGCAACCCCACATACCTGAATCAGGTCTATTGGGACATGCTGCTGCGCCAGGACGTGATCCCAGTCCTGATCCAGGGATACTGGATGCCCCCCATCAGAGAGATATACGACGCCTGGCGTGCCCCCATCTCTGCACATCACACAGTCATCCTACGCCTGATGGGTCCCGATCGGCAGGCGATCGAGGCGGAAACGGGGAAACGCTGGGATCGCATCGTGGCGCCGCGCGGCGAGGAACTGAATGAGATCGTGGATGTGGTGACAGACCTGGCGGGCCAGGGCGTGGACGTATACGTGAATGTGAACAACCACTATGAGGGCTCGGCTCCCCTGACGATCGAGCGCCTGGCGCAACGTCTGGCGAGACGCCTAGCCACCTTCTCCCTTCCACCCCCGCTGGGCAATCCGCCCACGCCGCAGCGCCTCCCAGGCCTGTAGAGCTGCGTCGGACAAGCCTGCTATAGCTCGCGCTGCCGCCTCGCTGTTCCTCCGGGCCTCAGTCCGCGTCAGCCGCAAGATGTCGGTAATCCCGCTCCTCCACGACCTCCACCCCGCATGCAATCGCCGGCGCGGCGGCTGCCAGCGCTCCATCCGGCGCGATGACGGGCGGGGAGCAGGCCTCGATCTGATTGTTCGCCAGCCAGATGCGCTCGGTGGCCGGAGAGAGGTAAATGCCGGCCTGCTCTCGTGCTGCGTGGCCCAAGATCTGATTGCCCTCAAAGATCAGGTCATGGGCGTCGCTCAACACACTGATCTGGCCCTGGCCCCTGGTTTGGGCATTGCCGACAATCTGACAGCCCCTGACATGAACCGAGTGCACCTCCACAGGGCGAGGCGCCCGGCGGAACAGGATGCCCGGGCCTTTGTTGGCGGTGATGCGGCAAGCTTCGATCAGGTTGTGGCAATCCCGGGTGCCCACCGAGACGCCGCACGCCATGTTGTCCGCAAAGGTGCAGCCGCGCGCGCTGATGTGGTTGGCGCGCACGCAGAAGAAAAAGCCTGCGGCCCCATTGCCCTCCGCGACGCAGTTCTCAAAGAGCGCCGCGGTGCTGCCCGCCCCAGGATGGTAGCCATTGCCCGTATTCGCGTTGAACGCGCAATCTCGAATGCGCACGTCTCGACACATCTGGAAACCAAGCCCCTCGCCGTGGAACCCGTTCTCAACCACGCCGCGGACCTCAAAGCGACGGCTCTGGATGAAGTAGACCGCCGCCCCGCGACAGGAGCCGATGCCGGCCGGTTGCTGGTCCCGATTCCCATCCAGCGTGAGATTTCGGACGGCGACGTCCTCGACGCTCCGCCCAAAGATCATCGGGAAACTGGTCATCAAGAGGGGCTCCTGGTCGGCGTGGTAATCGGAGGCCACGCCCTCATCCAG
>JAFGLK010000431.1 GCA_016928125.1 Anaerolineae bacterium | reverse complement strand
GATATGGCCCAAATCCGATGTGGGGGCTCCTATCGCAAGGCCCCTCTCCCGTCAAGAGGGACCCCCAGCAGCCTGCGCCCGGTGCACCGAGACCATTTCCAGCCTGCTAAAGAACACCACAATATGCGCGGGGTTATGAGGATGGACCCGGCGTTTCTTGTGCCGGTGATCATAACACGGTCGCGAGAGACTGTCAAGTGCTCCAACATAGCGTCGAACAATATGCCAGTTAGTTGAACCGAGCCTTATAAAACATCTTGAAAAGCACAAGAACCGACAAGGCCACCTCGCCGCTGTATACCGAGAGGCTCGATGGGCCGCCATCTTTGGCCGCCGGTCTGCCACCAGGCTAAACGATTCTGCAAGAGCACAAGGGATAGCGCGTTGTTGTATTGATCTCCTGCCGCTGTGAGATGAGCCCGACTTTGGCACTTTCCGTGCTCAAGGCGCTTGACGTACAAGAACTGCTGTCCTACTATATGTGAGGCTGTACTCACACGAGGCACAGGAAACCCCGCTCGGAGCAGGCCTGGCTCCCTTGATAGCCCCGGGCTGACGAAAGGAGTGCGCCTATGAGATGATGCCCCGCGTTGTCTGAACATCTGATGGTATCCGCGGCCAACACATGAAAGAGGAGGACAGAGATGGAGAAGAGAGTCTCGCGTCGCGCCTTGTTGCGCTTCTTTAGTGCGGGAACTGCTGGCGTCTTTTTGGCTGCCTGCCAACCCAAGGTGGTTGAGGTGACCCGCGTCGTGGAAAAAGAGGTCGAGAAGGTCGTGGAGCAGACCGTCGTCGTCAAAGAGGCGGTCGAGGTGGAGAAAGAGGTCACCCGCGTCGTTGAGAAGCAGGTCGAGGTGGAAAAGCCCGCCCCCACAGTGGCCGGTGAGTTGATCTTCTGGGGTCATGACCAGCACCCGCTGGACTTGGCGGCGACAGGGTTCGTGGAGCGCAACCCGGAGATCGAGTGGGTCTCGCCACACCCAGCCGACCGTGGACAAAAGCTCCCGGCCGCCATGGCCGCGGGGAGCGGCTGCCCCGACCTCTACTGGGCCGAGGCTACTGAGGCCCAGGACTGGGGTTGCAACGACCTGCTCACCGACCTGACAGAGGAGATCCTTCCGTACAAGGACGATTTCCACCCACTCAAGCTGAACGAGACCTTTATCGCCAAAACGGGTAGACACGTAGGCTGGCCGGGGGACATCAGCGTCAGCGCCTATTACTATCGCCCCGACAAGTTCGCTGAGATGGGCTATGCCGACGTGGACTGGGACGCGTTGACCTACGATGACTTTATCCTGATGTCAGCCGACATCGCCAAGCAGGGCAAGTACACCTTTGTCTTCCCCGCCGACGGCTGGGGCGCTCTGTTCATGTACATGCTGCACCAGCTGGGGGGCACGGCCGTGAGCCAGGACGGCCAGCAGATCACCGCTGCCGATGAGAAGGGCATTGCGGCGATGGAATTGGTGAAAAAGCTGTGGGATTCGGGCGGTGGGCTGGACGTAGGTTGGTGGAGCGCCCCCTACTGGGCGGCCATCCAAGAAGGCACAATGATCGGCGATTTCGCCCCAGCCTGGGCCAAGGGCTTCTGGGAGGCGCAGATCACGAACGCTGCGACCGGCCTGGGCGAGTGGCGCCTGGCGCCCTTCCCCACCGGCCCGGGCATCAAGTATCGCAGCGGCGTATGGGGCGGCGCCCAGATGGTGAACCCCAAGTGCTCCGAGAACCGCGATAACGCGATCGCCTATATGAAGTATGCCTTTGGCACTATCGAGGGCGCCGCCCTGGCCGGTAGCTGGGGCATCATCCCCGGCTATCGCCCCTACCTGTCCTCGCCGCTCTTCACAAGCCTCAAGTCTCCCATCTTTGGCGACTGGCTGTTCAACGAGTTCTGGGCGAAGCAGGAACAAGAGCTGTCCTCCGAGTTCTTCCGTCCGGCGGGTTGGGGCGCGGTGAGCGCCATCATCCAGAAAGAGATGCCCCCCATCATGACCGGCGAGTATTCGGTACAAGAGGGCATGGCACGCATCGTCGAGCTGGCCACGCCGGACTTTGAGCGCACCATGTGCAAGATGTAACGCGAGCGACATCGCCCGCGTCGCATCCCACCCGCTCCGAGGCGACGCCTCGTCGCCTCGGAGGGCCTGTACGGGGGAGGAGTTCATGAGCGAGACGAGAGTCGTACGCCGCTCAACCGCGGTTCGACGCCGATCCGTCGTGCGCGAAATCGCCGAACACTGGATGGATTATCTTTTCATTGCGCCTTTTTTTCTCAGTTTCATCGTCTTTTACGTCTATCCGTTCGGATGGGCTTTGCAGCTTAGCTTCAGCCGCTGGCGTGGATTCGGGCCCATGACCTTCGTCGGGCTCGAGAACTATCGGGTCATGCTCAAGGACCCCTATATCCTCCAGGCGCTGATCAACACCCTGCAGTTCGCCTATATCCTGTTGCCGACTGGTATCATGCTAGCCATCACCTTTGCGGTGCTCCTCAATAACAAGAACCTCACCGGCCGTGGGGTGTTCCGCACACTCTACTTTGTGCCTTATGTGACCAACACGGTCATCATCGCGATCGTCTTCACTCAGCTTTTTGACGACAAGATGGGATGGATCAATCAGGGCCTGGAGCGCCTCGGCATCGCGCCCGTAGCCTGGCTGCGGGGCAATGGCTGGGCCGCCAAGACCGTGGTGATTTTGCTGACCCACTGGGGCGGGATCGGCTATAACATCCTGCTCTTCCTGGGTGGCCTGCAGTCGATCGAGCCCGAGATCTATGAAGCAGCGCGCATGGATGGCGCCAACGAGTGGAACATGTTCTGGCGGGTGACGCTGCCGCTCTTGCGCCCGATCATCTTTTTCCTCACCATCATCGCCACGATCGGCCTGCTGAACATGTTCAACCAGCCCTACATGCTGACCCGCGGTGGCCCGCGCGGCATGACCGAAACGCTGATGTTGCGGCTGTATGACATTGGTTTCACACAGCAGCGCTATGGCGACGCCTCAGCCTTTGGCTTTCTCATCGGCGCGCTGGTGATCGTGATCTCGCTGATCCAAATCCGCATCCAGCGCCGTTGGATCGGTTAGGGGGAAAGCTGTGATAACACGCACGATGCCCGTCAAGCAGCGTCAGTGGGGCTTGATCATCCCGCGCCTCATCGGACGTTTTTTCCTATACGTGCTCCTGGTGGTTTTTGCCATCATCTTTCTCTTTCCGTTCTATGACATGTTCATCGGCTCCTTCATGCAGGATTCGGACCTTTTCAGCAGTCGGCCCAACCTGTGGCCCAGGCAGGGCTTTGACGTCACCTCCTACCGTCAGCTCTTTGCCGAGCTGGGCTATGGTCGCCCGCTGGTGAACACTTTCTATCTGGCGATCATCCAGACGGTGGGGACCCTATTTTTCTCGTCGCTGGCAGGCTACACCTTTGCCAAGCGACGCTTTCCAGGGCGGGACAAGCTCTTTTTCCTGATGTTAGGCACCATGATGCTCCCCAGCCAGATGACCATCATCCCCTGGTATCTGCTCATGGTGCAAAAGCTCCATTGGGCCGACACCTACTGGCCGTTCTGGATCCCGGCCTGGGCATCTGCCTTTGGCATCTTCTGGATGCGCCAGTATGTGTCTACATCGATCCCGGACGAGATGATTGAGGCTTCGCGCATCGACGGTTGCGGCCACTTTGCCGTTTTCTGGCGCGTGGTGCTGCCCAATATCGGGCCAGGGATGTCGGTGCTGGGCATTCTGAACTTTGTGCAGGCCTCGAACCTGTTTCTGGGGCCGCTGCTCATCCTCTCGGACCCCAAAAAGATCACGGCCCCGCTGGCGTTAGCCAACTTTCGCGGGACGACGATCATTGCGCCACGCTACTCGCTCATGTTCGCGGGCAGCACCCTGGCCACCATTCCGTTGCTGATCGTGTTCTTTGCCTTTCAGCGCCAGTTGATCTCGGGCATCATGTCGGGCGCGATCAAGGGCGGGGCCTAGCCGCCCTGCCAGCGCGAGGAGCGGGCGCCGATGACCACTGCCAAGCTCACGCGGCTCAACCTCAGCCTCTGGCGCCTCACCCTGCGGCTGGTGGGGCGCGCCCTACTATATGCCCTGCTCGTCACCTTTGCGGTGATCTTTTGCTTTCCCTTCTATGATATGTTCATCGGGTCGCTGATGCAGGATAGCGACCTATTCGGCAGCAAACCGCTCATCTGGCCCAGACACGGCATTCGCTTTCAGGCCTATGTGCGCCTTTGGGAGGATTACAGCTACGGTCGGGCGCTCTCGAATACCTTTCACCTGGCGGCAGTGCGCACCATCGGCATCCTCTTTTTCTCGGCGCTGGTGGGCTATGCCTTTGCCAAGCGTCGCTTCCCGGGGCGCGACAAGCTCTTCTTCCTCATGCTGGGCACCATGATGCTCCCCAGCCAGATGACCATCATCCCCTGGTATCTGCTGATGACCAAGGTCCTCAGATGGACCGACACTTACTGGGGCTTTTGGGTGCCCGCCTGGGCGAGCGCGTTCGGCATCTTTTGGATGCGCCAGTACATCGCCACCTCGATTCCCGACGAGATGCTCGAAGCCGCCACGATCGACGGCGCCAGCGTCTTTGGCGTCTTTGCCCGCGTCGTGCTGCCCCTGATCACGCCCGGATTCGCGGTGCTGGGCATCCTGCAGTTCGTGCAGTCATCGAACCTCTTTCTGGGGCCGCTGCTCCTGCTCTCCGATCCCAACAAGATCACGGCGCCGCTGGCGCTGGCCAACTTTCAGCAGACCACCCGCACGGCGCCCCGCTATGCCATGATGTTCGCGGGAAGCACCCTGGCCACCCTGCCGCTGCTGACCGTCTTTTTCGCCTTTCAGCGGCAGCTCATCTCGGGCATCATGTCGGGGGCCATCAAAGGCTAG
>JAFGLK010000060.1 GCA_016928125.1 Anaerolineae bacterium | reverse complement strand
GGTACGCAGGTCGACGATCTGTCTCCCGCCTACGCGTTGCTCGGGGCGTGTGCGCCGCTCGGCGTATCCTCGCCGCTCGGCGTATCCTCGCCGCTCGGCGCTGGCCGGGCGCCAGTCCACCAGGCGCGTTTCCAGACGCTCGCGACCACGCCAGTAATCTGGCCTGAGAGTCAGGGCCACGTCCAAGACTTCGCCGGGTTGCGGCGTCTCGCCTGCATTGAACCAGATGATCTGCAGCCGCTCGCCCTCGGCGCTGGACAGATGCAGGCGCTTGTGTCGTCCCTGCTCCTCCTGACCCAGGTTCTCCAGCCGCTCGAGGGTGCCGCCGCGCACAACGAACACGGGCTGTGGGTTGCCCGCCCCAAAGGGAGCCAGGCGCTCGATCTCTCGGGCCAGCTCCAGGTCCAGCTCACCCCAGGTAAGCTCGGCATCGAGCTCAAGGATGGGGACGGCCCGCGGCGCGGCCGTAGCTGTCCTCAGATGGCTCTGCAGACCGCTCACAAAGTGGTCCAGTTGATCCCGATCGAGGGCAAAGCCGGCGGCCATGGGGTGGCCGCCCTCGCGCAGCAACTGCTCGCGCTGGGTTGCGATGGCCTCATGGATGTCGATCCCCTCCACCGAGCGGGCCGAGCCGATGCTGGCCTCTCCCTCGCGATGCGCAATCAGAATGGCTGGGCGGTGATAGCGCTGGGCCAGCTCCGAGGCCACCACCCCCAACACCGCCGGGTCCCAGACCTCATTGGCCAGCACGAGGGCCGGCTCCCGTAGATAGGCCGGATCGGCTGCGATGACGCCCTCGGCCCGAGCCAGCGTGGCCTCAATGCGGGCGCGCCGGTCAGCATGCAGTGCCTCGATCTGGCCGGCCAGCTCCGTCGCCTCTGACGGCTCCGGCGTCACCAGCAGCCGGACGACTCTCTCGGAATTGCCCAGCCGGCCGGCTGCGTTCAGCCGCGGTCCGAGTTGGTAGGCCAGATCCGCTTCGGTCGCGTGGGCCAAGTCGAGGCTCGCCGATTGCGCCAGAGCTGCCAGCCCGGGACGCTGCCCCGCGCGCAAGACGGCCAGCCCACGCTGGATCAGATAGCGGACATCGTCCACCTGCGTCGCCACATCGGCGACCAGCCCCAGCGCCACCAAGTCCAGCGTGCATTCCAGCGCCTGAGCATGCTCCGGCTCGTCGAGCAGGGCTTGCGCCAACAGATAGGCCACACCGACCCCCGAGAGAGCGTAGAGCGGGTGGTCTGGCGCGAGCATCTTGGGATCGACCAGAGCCTCGGCGGGCGGGAAAATCTCGGGCAGGTCGTGGTGATCGGTGACGATCACCTGCAGCCCGCCTTCCACGGCGGTGCGGATGGCGTCGTGGTCACTGATGCCAGTATCGCAGGTGATCAACAGCCCGATCCCGGCGCGGAGCGCATCCTCTACGGCGCGCCGATGCAGACCGTGCCCCTCGTGGGCCTGCGGCATGCGGTAGTCCACACGCGCGCCCAACCTGGAGAGAGCCTCATAGAGCACTGCCGCGGCCGTGTGCCCGTCAGCGTCCAGGTCGCCCCAGATGCGCAGCCGCTCGCCGGCAGCCACCATGTCACGCACGAGCGCCGTGGCCCGCGCCATGCCGGGGAGCTCGGAGGGCGGCGTGGGTTGGTAGAGATCGGGATCGAGGTAGGCGCGCGCCCGTGACGCATCGGTCAGGCCGCGCTGGGCCAGGAGTTGGGCGACCAGGGGATGTCCGCCCACCGCCTCGCGCAGGGCGGGCGGCGGGTCGCCGGGCTCCAGCGCATGCCAGTCATACTGCACCGTGGTACCTCCTACAGACCGAAAGACCAGCGGCCAGGTGGCGCGCCGGTGAATGCCTCGAAAGGAGCTCGAACACAGGCCCTGTCGTTCCCCCTGTCAGGGCCCAGACCCGGCGGAGGAGATTGTGCCACAGCCGGCGGGAAGTGCAAAACGGACTGGCTGAGACAAGGGTGCGGCGGGACGAGTTGAGCCGAGCGCTGCCACCCCAGCCCAAGCGTGCGGCGAACGCTCCCGTCCAGGCGCCTGGCCTCCCTCTGCCGCTCCAAACCCTATGGCGCGATGACGACTTTCAACGTGTCCGGCTGCATCGATCTGAGCAGGGCCTCTTCGGTCTGGGCCAGGGGATACACATGGGTCACGAACCGGTCATAGGGAAAGAGGTGCGCCGTCCTCTGCATCATCTGCAGGCTCGGCGTATAGCCCGTGAAGGGATGGTTGGTCATGCCGATGAGCCGCACGTTCTTGGCGCAGAGGTGGCGGTGGGGGCTGATCGCAACGCTGCCGGTCTCTACAAAGTTGCCGGCCTCCACATAGGTGCCGCCTTTGCGCAGCATCTCTAGGCCCTCGACGAGCACCTCCGCCTTGCCGACGCACTCGACCACCACGTCCGCGCCGCGACCATGGGTGAGTGCGCGCACGAACGCGATGCGATCTTGCTCAGTGGTCTCGGCCACGTTCAGGGTGTGATCGGCCCCGAACGCCTCGGCCAGAAACAGGCGATCGTCCGATAGGTCGGTGGCGATGATGTCGCCCGCGCCCAGCATGCGCGCCTTGATGATATGGCAAATGCCCATCGGCCCGGCCCCCTGGATCACCACCGTGTCACCGGTGGCCAGGCCCTCGCCCGACAGGGTGGAGAACTCCTTCAGCTTGTCGAGGTTATAGCTGACGGCCATCAGCTCGGCCATCACGGCAACCTTGGTCGGGAGCGCCTCGGGGACGTGGTACACAAAGGCGTTGGGGAGAACGTAGAGATACTCGGCCCAGCCCCCCATCAGATGGGGCGGCTCGGCGCAGGTGAAGGCGTTGCCATACCCCTTGAGGTTCTCACACCAGGGATAGGCGAAAGTGTGGCGGCAGGCATAGCAGGTGCCGCAGACCACATCGGGACAGAGGGCCAGGCGGTCGCCGACGCGGACCGGCTCGCCGTCGAAATCCAACCTGGGGCCGGCCCGATCATTGACCTCGACGACCTCACCGATGATCTCATGACCCGGGATGATGGGGTAGGGCGTGTCCGACTCGGCGGGCGTCCCCGCGTACTGCTTGGTCTCGCCGCGCCAGGTGTGCTTGTCGGTGCCGCAGATGCCGCACATCTCGACGCGCAGGAGGATAGCGCCATGCTCCACCTCGGGGAGTGGGAATTCCTGGATCTCGATACGTCCTGGGCAGACCATGACGGCGGCGCGCGCCGAAAGAACCATGTGTACACCTCCGCTGCAGGCGCCAGATTGGCACATCGTCGGCTGCCTGTCAAGCGTTCTCGGCATATCGGCAAGAGAGCGATCTCAGCTACGGCGGGCTCCCAGGGCGAAACGATGTCAGCGCTCTGGAATCCAAGTCGCTCAGATATCCCCTCACTCAAGCGGCTGCCCCTCAAGCCCAGATGCCACCACCTGGCGAGATGCAGACTTGGCCTGCGGTCTGAGGGGCAGGCCCTTTCTTCCACCCGAATCGTTAACCATCCGTTAACATTCCGTTCAACCCCCCTTAAAGAGCGCAGCGTATACTCCTATAGTGGGTAGACTGCGTCGTCGGCCCACAGCCCAAACGGTAATCTATGGTTCGAAAACTCAGGAGGATTGCGTCATGCGTCGATTTTGGTTTGTCGCGCTACTCATTGTTGCCCTACTGGCCGCCGGCTGTGCTCAGCCCGCCGCGGGCTCGAATCCGGGGCCGGCCGCTGCTCAGCCCAGTGCTGTTCCTGCTCAGCCGACCGCGGCTCTAGCTGAGCCGACCGCCGCTTCCGAGACCGATGGGGCTCAACTGCAGCTCGCCGGTTCGACGACGGTGCAGCCGCTGGCGGAGGAGTTGGCCGAGGCGCACATGGCCGTGAACCCTGGCGTGACCATCGAGGTACAGGGCGGCGGGTCGAGCGTGGGTGTGACCTCGGCGGGCGAGGGCACGGTGGATATCGGCATGGCCTCACGGGAGGTCAAGAGCTCGGAGCTAGAGCAGTTCAAGGACCTGCAGGTGTTTGTCATCGCGTACGACGGAATCGCGGTGGTGACGAACCCTGGGGTGGAGCTGCCGGGGCTGACGGTGGAGCAGGTGCGCGACATCTTTAGCGGCAAGGTGCAGAACTACAGCGAGGTGGGTGGGCCGGACGCGGCCATCGTGGTGGTATCGCGAGAGGAAGGCTCCGGGACGCGCGCGGCATTTGAGGAACTGGTGATGGGCGAGGAGGCGCAGATCTTTGAGAAGGCGTTGCTGCAGCAGTCGAACGGCCAGGTGCGGACGACGGTAGCGACGACGCCGAACGCGATCGGGTATCTCTCATTCGGGTTCCTGGACGCGAGCGTCAAGGGCGTGCCGGTGGCGGGAGCGGAGCCGACGGTGGCGAACGTAAAGAGTGGGAGCTATCCGATCGTGCGGCCGCTGAACATGCTGACCAAGGGCGAGCCTAGCGGGGCGGCCAAGGCGTTCCTGGACTTTATCCTGGGCGCTGAAGGTCAAGAGATCGTCGGTCAGGACTATATCACGGTTCAGTAGAGTGATTGGATTCATGTGGGAGCGCCGGGGAACCGGCGCTCCCGGAGCGGCAAGAGAGCGAGCGACCATGGGGGCCTCAGCGCGCAGGGTCGCTGTTCCATCTGCCAGATTGATCGTTCATCTGATGAGCAAGGCTGGCCGGCACGCAGAGCGTCTGGTGGGGCAGCAGGACGGCAGACTATGACGGTACAGACAAATGATACAGTGGTGGTTGATGAGCGCAGGCCCTGGGCGGTGACGCTCATCTCTGTGTTGGTGGGCCTCGGCGCCATCGCGGCTTTGGGCGCCGGCATCCTCATCAGCAGCCGAGCGACGGGCGAGGCCGCTCCGGACCGGCTCCTCACCGTCTTGGCCGCTGTGATCGTGGCGGGCCTCACGATGAGTGTGGCCGTGGGGCTTTGGCGTCTGCGCGACTGGGCTCGTACGGTGCTGATCTTTATGCTAGGCATGGGGCTCCTTTTCTACCTGGTCACGGTCGTCTTTGATGCCGCCGCAGCCATCTTTGGGGGCGAGTCGGTGGTGCCCGTGCTGGATATCCTCAGTATTGCGCTGCGCGCCCTCGCTCGCGCGCTGGCTGTAGCCAGCGTGCCTGGACTGATCCTGTATGCCCTCATCCGCAACGGCTCGCATTTCGCTGTGCACCCCGCACAACGGAATGCAGTGGACCGCACTGTGCGCCATCTTTTGCTGGCCTCTGCGCTCAGCGCGATCTTTATCGTCTTTCTGATCATCATGTTCACCATGATCGAGGCCTGGGAATCGATCGAGCAGATCGGCCTCGACACGATGCTGCTGGGCACCATCTGGCGTCCCGGCTCCATCATCGGCACCGATGAGGCCCAGTTTGGACTGGTGCCCATGATCGTCGGCTCGATCCTGAGCACCTTTGGCGCTGCCCTTCTCGGGGTGCCGCTTTCAATCATGGCAGCGATCCTTCTGGCAGAGGTGGCGCCCCCGATCGTGCGCGAAACGGTGCGCCCAGCGATCGAGCTGTTGGCTGGCATCCCCTCGGTCGTCTATGGGCTTTTCGGCATGGTGGTGTTGGCGCCGATGATCCGCACAGTCCAGCTGCCCTACAATGCCGGCTTCGGTCTGCTCAATGCCTCAATCGTGCTTGCGGTGATGATCATTCCCACCATCACGAGCATCGCTGAGGATGCCATCCGAGCTGTGCCTCGGCAATACAAGGAAGGGTCGCTGGCGCTGGGCGCTACCCACTGGCAGACGATCTATCAGGTGATGCTGCCGTCGGCGCGGTCTGGCATCCTGGCCGCCATTATTCTGGGCATCGGTCGCGCCTTGGGCGAGACCATGGCTGTGATCATGGTCATCGGCAATGCCATCGCCATCCCCGAGCCGCTCACCGATAACCCCTTGACGATCATCTTTAGCGCGGCGCGCACGCTTACCGGCAATGTGGCGGTGGAGATCAACTATGCCGCCGGCGCTCATCGCAGCGCCCTCTTTTTCACCGGCGTGTTGCTCTTTATCATGATTCTGTTGGTCAATCGTCTGGCGCGGTTCTTGCTGAAAGAGAGGTTGCCGACATGAGTGCAGAAATGACGACGACGGTACCCCGCCTGGCGGAGAGGCGTGCGGCCGATAGGACGGGTAACAATGTGCTCCAGCGTCGCATCGTGCAGGGCCTGGCGTTTGGCCTGGTCTGGCTAGCCGGCGCTGTGGCGGTCGCCGCCCTCGTCTGGATCGTGGGTTATGTGATGGTCCAGGGCGTTCAGTCGATCAACATCGAGTTCCTCACCACGCGGCCGGCGGGCGGCGTCTCGGGCGAGGGCGGCATGTCGACCACCATCGT
>JAFGLK010000430.1 GCA_016928125.1 Anaerolineae bacterium | reverse complement strand
TCCAGCTCCCAGGCGGTGAGCCTGGCGCCCTGGCTGCGCGGCCGGGTCTCGTCGGCGTAGACGAACACCTCTTTGCCCTGCCGTTTAGCCCAGTAGACGGGTGCCAGGGCGCTGCCCCAATCCACAAAGGCCAGCCAGCCGGCGTTGCAGTGCGTGAGAACCCGCGCGCCGTCGGGGATCAGCTCCGCGCCGTGCTGACCGATCGCCTCGCCAGCGGCCGCATTCTCATCCGCCAGGGCCTCGGCCATCTCCACCGCCGCCTGGCGGGCCTGGGCGCTCGTGGGCGCCCCACGGGCCGCGCCCAGCACCTTGGCGATGGCGTAGAACAGGTCCTGGGCCGTGGGACGCGTCGCGCGTAGGGTCGCGGCGCCCCGCTCCACATAGTCCCAGAACGAGGCGTCATCCGGGGCCTCGAGCACAGCCTGGGCCATGCCATAGCCCGCCGACGCGCCGATCGCCCCGGCGCCGCGCACCACCATCGTGCGGATGGCCTCAGCGGTGTCGCGGTGCGTCTCCAGCCCCACGATCTCGAATCGATGTGGGATCAGGTGCTGGTTGATCATCCTGACGGTCGATCCCTCAAGCCATACGGTCCGATAGTGGGTGCCTGCCACCTTCATGCTCTGTCTCTCCAGGCCCGAAACGGGCGATTTGCGGGGAATGGACGCTTGGGCTGCTGGGAAGGCATGCCCTCCCAGCAGCCAGCCATGCTGCTAGCTCCAAAGCCGATCGTGGGCCAGGTTATCGTCCCACTCATCGGTCGGCTCCCACAGCGTGGGATCGGTCGGATCGATGTGCTCCCGAATCATGTCGTCGTTCAGCGACTCGATGCCCAAGCCGGGCCCATCCGGTACGTCGATAAAGCCGTTCTGGATGATTGGGTTGGGCAGGCCGGTCACCAGCTCGTTCCACCAGGGCGTATCCACGTTGTGGTTCTCGAGCGCCAAAAAGTTCTCAGTGGCGGCGGCACTGTGCACCGCGCCCATGCAGGCGATGGGCGACTCTGCCATGTGGATGGCCATCGCCACGCCATAGTCCTGAGCCATGTCCCCGATCTTTTTGTTCTCATAGATGCCGCCCGAGCTGAGCAGGTCGGGGTGGATCACCGAGACGCCGCCCGATTCGAGCAAGGGCTTGAAATTCTCCTTGAGATAGATGTCCTCACCCGTGCAGATCGGGGTGGTGCACGAGTTGGCCAGACGCACATACATGTCGGTGAGCTGCCAGGGGAGCATGTCCTCGTACCAGGCCAGGTTGTACTTGTCGAGGCGGCGGGCAATCTTGATGCAGTCCTCGATGCCGATGTGTCCAAAGTGATCGCTGGCCAGCGGTACCTCATAGCCGATGACGGCGCGCACGTCCGCCACGTACTGCTCGAGATAGTCGAGCCCCTTTTCCGTCACCTGGATGGCCGTAAAGGGGTGCATCACGTTGTTGACCTCATAGTTGGTGCGCATCCAGGCTCGGCGCTCCTCGGCCTCCATCTCGTCAAAGCGGCGGCCCCAGCCGCGGTGCAGCAGCCGATCGATAAAGTCCTGCGGGCCGCACAACGTGCCCGGCTCCTCGCTCAGCATGCGGATGCCGATATCCATCTTGAGGAAGGTAAAGCCCATCTCCATGCGCTTCTTGAGGGCCTCGCCCATGGCGGTGCCGGTGTTCCTGCCGCGCACGTCGGTGTCGCAGTAGCAACGGATCTTGTCGCGGAACTTGCCGCCCAGCATCTGGTAGACGGGTACGCCGTAGGCCTTGCCCGCCAGGTCCCAGAGCGCCACCTCCACGCCGCAGACACCGCCGCCCTGGCGCGCGTGGTGCCCAAACTGCTTGATGCGCCGAAAGATCTTGTCCACGTCGCAGGGATTCTCGCCCAGGATGCGGCTCTTGAGCATCAGTGCGTAGGTCTTGCTGCCCCCGTCGCGCACCTCACCATAGCCCACCAGCCCCTGATTGGTGTAGAGCTTGATCAGCGGGCGTCGCTGCAGCATGCCGATGCGCATGTCGGTGATGCGCAGCTCGGATGGCTTGGAGTAGGTGTTGACGTGGTTCAGTGTGTCCTCATAGTTGGCTGTCATGTGTTTCTCCTCATGGAATCGCGATCTTGCAGGCAAGGCCCAATGGTGCTCAGAAGCCGCGCACCTTGTCGGTCTGGTTGCGGAGCGGGAAATCGCCACGCAAGAAGCGCCCCAGGTTCTCGTCCAGGATCTCGATGATGTACTTGCCCTCGAGCTGGGTGCCGCCAGCGATATGGGGCGTGATCAGCAGGTTCTCGATAGCCCACAGCTCGCTATCGGCCGGCAGGGGCTCCTGGGCGAAGACGTCCAGCGCGGCGTAGGCCAGCTTGCCGCTGCGCAGCGCCTCAGCCAGGGCCTGCTCGTCGATGATGTGGCCGCGCGAGATGCCCACCAACATGGCGGTCGGCTTCATCTGGGCAATCTCGTCGGGACCGATCATGTTGTCGGTGTCGGGCGTATAGGGCACGGTGACGACCACAAAGTCGGCCTCGCGCAGCAGGTCGTGCAGGCGCTCCAGGCCCCACAGCGCCTCGACGAAATCGGGCTTGTTGTTCGGGAAAATGTCCACCGCGATGACGCGCATGTCAAAGCAGGCCGCCCGCTTGGCGACGGCGCGTCCCACCCGGCCCAGCCCGACGATCCCCATGGTGGACCCGGTCAGCTCCATCAGGCAGCCGCGGGTGGCGCGGGCGTTCCAGTTATGCTCCTTCTGGCTGAGCACCAGGGTCTTGAGGCCGCGCGTAAAGGCGAAAATCATGCCAAAAGCGCTCTCGGCCAGGCAGGCGCCGTGGGTGCCGCTGGCGCTGGTGAGCAGCACCTCGCTCTCGACGAACTCGGGGATCGCCAGATAGTAGTTGATGCCCGAGCTGGGCGATTGCACCCACTTGAGCTTCTCAGCCGCCAGAAAGATCTCTCGGTTGAGCCAGCCGACATAGATATCCGCATCGCGGATCATCTCCAGGGTATCCTCGCGCTGGGCCACGTGGACGAATTCGAGGTCGGGATACTTGGTCTGCAGATCGGGGATGGCCTTCTCCAGGCCCATAGGGTTGGTGCCGATGACTACCTTCATGAAAAGCTCTCCT
Source organism: Anaerolineae bacterium (assembly GCA_016928125.1). The sequence continues at coordinate 2,408 of JAFGLK010000430.1, read as the reverse complement.
TTGCTGCTCGTATTTTCGCGCCACAGGGAGTTCCCGGCGGCGGCAAGACCCCTGTGATTATAGCCAGAATGGCGACACAGGCTACTCGACCGCGGTTCCCCTCGCGGCTGTGGGCTGGGGGTTTGCATCGCCTACTCGGCCGCGGCTTCGCGGGTCTCCGCCTCGCGGGCCTCCGCCTCGCGGAGAAAGGCGATCAGCCCATTGGCGATGCCGGCGGCCACACGATCTTGTTCCTCGGTGAGCAGATATCGGTCAGCGCCCATGAATCCGCACTCGATGATTGCCCCGGGCGTGTCGGGCGCAATCCGGCGCAGGGCGTGGTATTCCAGCATGTCGGGGGTGATGGTATTGGCGTGGAAGGACAGGCCGGTGGCTTGCGCGTACATCTCGTTCAGCCTGGCCACCAGGCGATCCTCCTCATCGGGCACACCCGAGTGGGTCATGCGCGCCACCTTGAACCCCGAGACATGCTCGACGCACGAGTCGCAATGGATCGAGAGAAAGGCCTCAGCGCGATAGCCGTTCAGCTTGGGCGAGAACTCGGGCAGCACCTCAGCCTGATAGCCAGCCGCCCGCAACATCTCGGCCACCTGCTGGGCGATGGCCAGGTTGAGCTCCACTTCCTGCAGCCCGTCCGGGCAGACGGCGCCCGAGTCGCTCTGCCAGTGCCCGGCGATCAGGCCCACCTTGGGTCGCCCGGGGGCCAGCCCGGCCAGGCGATTGGCCACCAGAGGTGATTCTGACACGCCCAGGAGCAGCACGCCGCCCAATAGCAGCACCAGCCCGATCTTGATCAGGCCGGAGATGCGATCCAGCAGGCTCTTGGCTTGCGGCCGTCGCTTCACGGATCACCTCGCGGATCCACAGGCCCAGGAGAGCTCCCTCCCTCTCAGAGGTAGCGCTCCGCGTCCGGCAGATGCCAGGCCAACTGCCTTTCGATGCTACGATGGGGCTTGAACACTCTGCGCACCTGGTCGGGTTGCACGTTGCCGACGATCTGCATCTGCTTGACATCAGCCTGGCCCAGCCCCTTGAGCTGGCAATAGTAGAGATAGCCAACCTGCTCGTACGGGAAGCCCATGAGCGAGGCGGCCAGCGCATCTGCCGCCACGAAATCAGCGCTGGCGATGGCGATGCGCAAGTCCACGGGATCGCCGCTCACCGGGCCGTTGCCCTCCATGGCCTGGTAGCCATCCAGTACCGTCAGGTGGGGCGCCACATGGGCGGCCATCTTGTACAGGTTGAGCTGGATCGCTGGCGTATTCTGGTGGATGCGCGACTTCTCGCCGCGCACCAGCGCGCCCACCGCCATGTTCTTGAGCGACAGGGTCACGATGGCCATGTCGTGGGTCTTGGGCGGGCTCACCGAGATGCGCAGGTCGCTCTCCAGCATGGTGCGCGCCACGCGCAGCCGCAGGGGGCGCAGGGTCCGGTCGAGCACCTCGACCTCGATCGGCGTGTCCTCGTTGAGATTCACGACCTCCAGGTCGTACGCATCGAGGAGCGGCAGATAGCCATAGTTGCGCAGGCCCTGCTCGGGCGTGCCCGAGGCCGGCCCCAGGGCCAGCGTGACGCGCCCGACGCCCCGGGCGCGCAGGAAATCGAGCACGGCGCGCGTCGCGTCCACATGCGTGGCGCAGAGCGGGCGGTGCACGCTCACAAAGTTGGGCTTGATCAGGATGCGCTGCTTGCCCTGCAGATCGACATCTGCCGCGATGGCCTCCAGCGCTTGGCTCACGTTCCGATAACGGTCGTCACCTTGCATTAACGCTACACGGCGCTCTGGCATAGAGATATCCTTTCTGTAAGAACTGCCGTCATTCTACCATGCTACGCGCAGAGGTGCAGATCACCCATCCACGATCACCGTACGCCGTACGACCTGCGGATCGATAAAGTCGTCCTGATAGTCGCTGGGCCGCGACGACCAGCTCCAGATCACGGCGCCCTGAGGCCCGGCCTGGAACCAGTGCCACTCGTTGGGCGGCGAGTAATGCTGCACGCCGGGGGCCAGCACGATCTCGCGCCATACTGTGTAAAAGGGCCGGCGATGCTCCGGCAGGCGCGCCCTGGCATGGGGCGTGGGCTCGCCCGGCACATATAGGTAGCTCTCGCCCCGCAAGCCGCGAAAGGTCTCCTCCTTGCCCGGATAGTCGCCAATCGCCGGATGCCTATGCTGCGGGCAGGCCTGCCAGGGGTAGAGCGCAATCAACTTGACCGCCAGCTCTTGCGTGGCCTGCAGCGTCAGGATCATCAGGCCCATCTGCTTGAGCTCGCCCAGGCCCAGATCGGCCACCTCGATCCGCTCGCGCTCCTCGGGCCGGACCGGCAGGCCCGTGCCCTGGATCAGCCTCCAGGCATAGTCGATGGCCTCTTGCTGCTCCTGCCGTGTGATCATGGTCTCTCCT
>JAFGLK010000429.1 GCA_016928125.1 Anaerolineae bacterium | reverse complement strand
CTCCAACTACGCCTCCATCCGGATGACCACCTTCAGCCCGCGCTGTTCGCGCACGATATCAAAGCCCTCTTTGACCCGCTCCAGCGGCAGCTCGTGGCTGATCAGCGGCGCGACCTGAACGCTGCCGCGCGCAATCAGCTCCAGCGCGCGGCCAAAATCCAGTGGCCCATAGTCGTGGCTGCCGGTCAGGCGGATCTGCTTGTAGTGGATCAGGTTGGGATCCAGCGGGATGGTCGTCGCTGGATAGGTGCCGGCAAAGTAGTTGACTGTGGCGCACAGGCCGGCCATCTCCAGCGCTTGCTGTAGCGCGGCAGGTGCCCCCACCGCCACGATTACCGTATCGGCGCCATATCCGCCGGTCAGTTCGCGCACCTGCGCCACCGGATCGGCATGGGCGGCGTCCACCAGCGCGTCGGCGCCCAACTGCTCCGCGACAGCCAGGCGTGCAGACGACAGCTCGGACACAATGGTGCGCGCGCCGGCCAGCTTGGCGAGCTGCAGGTGTATCAGGCCGATGGGCCCCGCCCCCACGATGACCACGTTCCCCCCGAACGGGATCTGGCTCCAGCGGCTGCCGTTGATACAGCAGGCCAGCGGTTCGCTGAAACAGGCCTCGCGATAGCTCACGCCCTCCGGGATGCGATACAGGCTGCGCACAGTCGCGGCGCCCAGCTCGCAGAACCCGCCCCGCACCACGCCCCGCGCCAGGCTCTCGCAATAGTTCCAGATGCCCCGCACGCAGTAATAGCAGCGCCCGCATACCACGCGCCAACTGGGCGCCACCCGATCGCCTACAGCGAACCCCTCGACCTCCGCGCCCACGGCCACGATCTCGCCCGCCCACTCGTGCCCCGGTGTGTAGTGCCCATCGCGGTGCGAGGCCCGCACCCCGGTGTAGCTGCGCAGGTCGCTGGGGCAGATGCCGCAGGCGTGGATGCGAATCAGCGCTTCATCCGGCGCGAGAATCCGCGCCGCCTCCACCGCCTCGACGCGCAGATCCCCCACGCCGTAGAGCCGCGCCGCCCACATGGTGTTATGCTCGGACATGTGCCTCCCCATCGCGTGTTTGACAAAGCCCTCTCTCTCGGTGGCCATCGCTCGCCATAGCTGCGGGTCAGCAGCTAGATGAGCGAACAGCCCATGGCCATCTGCGAGACGAGGATGCAGGTGAAGAGCAGCAGCAAGACCAACAGCACCGTCAGCAGCCAATACCGCCGCCTCCCCTGCCCGGCCTTGCGATAGACATCGGCCGCGGTCTCTTTGGTCTGCACAGACATCGGCCGGCCCGGACCCAGCATCATGTTCCTCGCGGCGCGCCGGCTGGTCAGCACCTTCCCTATCAGCCCGGCCATGAAAAAGCCCAGGAAGAACATGAAAGCATCTCTCAGCCCTGCGCCGCCCTCCATTGCCTCTCGCCTCCCACTTGCCTGCCCCAAGCCCCCATCTATGTCGTCGCACGCTCTCGGCTCAGGATGCAGCCCGCGGTCCCGCTTGACAGCCGCCTCGATATCCGCTTCAACGGAATGGAACACATATTCTGTATCGTTTCGGGAGGTGCCCTGTCTAGGGCTCTACGATCACCTTGAGCGCCCCCGAGCCCGCCTTGTCGTCGGCCGCGGCAAAGGCCTCCCCGATCTCGTCCAGGGGAAAGCGATGCGTGATCATGGTTTGCGGGTGCAGCCGCCCGGCCAGCGCCATCTCCAGCGCGATGCGGAACTCTGGCACGCCAGCCCACGCGCCATAGCTGTTGATCCAGACGATGCGCACCTGGCGAGCCATGGCCAGGCCCACGTCCAGGGACTGCGGCCCGTCGAACATCCCCAGCACGCCCAACGTACCGTTGGGGGCCAGCATCGCCAACCCTTGAGCCAAGGTGTCACCCCGGCCGCCCACCGCCTCGATGACTAGGTCGGCGCCGCCGCCGGTCAGCTCGCGCACCGCTGCCACGGGGTCTGTCTCCGCGCTATTCACGACCCAATCGGCGCCAAAAGCGTAGGCCCGCTCCAAGGCGGCCTGCCTGCGCCCTACCACCAACACCTCGCGGGCGCCCAGCGCCCGATACATCTCGGCGGCGGCCATCCCGATCGGCCCGGTGCCGATCACCGCCACGCGCTCACTGGGGCCCGCCGGCACCAGCTGGGCAGCGTGCACGCCGCAGCTATACACGTCCAGGATCGCGCCGGCCTCAAGGCTGATCGTCTCGGGCAGGCGGTAGCAGCTCGTCTCCGGAGCCACGTCCAGCTCGGCAAAGCCGCTGCTGTGACGCTGGCGGCCCGCCTCATCGCGCCCCCGGTTCAGGCACACCTCATAGTGCCCCTGTCGGCAGGGCCGGCACGCGCCGCAACCCAGTAGGTGCAGCGGTTCCACCGCCACTCGATCGCCCACCTCGAGCGCCTGGACGCCCGGGCCCAGCGCTGCCACCACGCCGGCCAGCTCGTGGCCACGCATCGCCCCCACGTCGCGCCGCGATGCTTCAGCGCGCCGCGATGCTTCAGCGCGCCGGTAGCCGTGCAGGTCGCTGCCGCAGATGCCGGCCGCTGCCACCCGCAACAGGACTTCGCCCGGGCCAGGCGCCGGATCGGGCACCCCCTGCACGCGGATGTCTTTGCCACCGTAAAAGAGCGCCGCCTTCATCGCCCCTCCTCCCCGCCCGCAACCTCGACGGACACCCGCCCGTAGAGCGGCGCCACCTGCTGCTCCAACTCGCAGTATACCTGGTAGAGTGCCTCATAGAACCTGGCGCGGCTTGCATCGGGCTCATCTCGCACCGCATAGCGCACGGTGCGGGCGGCGCCCGCCGCCAGGTCGGGATACAGCCCAACGCCCACCCCCGCCACGATGGCCGCGCCCAGGGCACCGGCCTCCACTACGCGCGGCACCCACAGCGGGACGCCTGTCGCGTCGGCGATGATCCCGCGCCACAGGGGGCTCTTGGCCGGGCCGCCCACCGTCACCAAGGCCTCTGGCGCCGGGTCGCCCAACGCCTCCAGAATCGAGCGCAGGTGCAACGCCGTGCCCTCCAGCACTGCCCGGGTGATGGCCGCGCGCCCGTGGGCCAAACTCAGGCCAAACAGCACCCCCTTGGCGAGGGGATCGGGTGTTGGGCCACGCTCGCCCATCAGATGCGGCAAAAAGAGCAGTCCTTCACTGCCTGGCGGCACTTCTTCCGCCGCGGCCATCAGCGCCTCGTAATTGGGCACGTCGCAATCGAGGCCCGGCGGCGCGAACAGGCCCAGCAGCCAGCGCAGGGCAGCGCCCGTGGTGGCCGTGGCGCCAAAGGCCCTGCGCCCGCGCCCCGGCGCTGAGATCCAGGCCGCCGTGCCCAGATAGAGGCAAGCACGCCCATTCTCGGCGGCGTCACCGCCGGCGGCCTCGGCGCCGATCAGCGTGCAGGCCACATCGCTGCCGCCGAGCACCACCGGCGTCCCTGGGGGCAGGCCCAATGCGCGCGCCGGCGCCTCCAGCAGGCCGCCCAGCACCTGGGTCATGGGCACAATCGGCGGCAGCTGCGCCAACGAGAT
>JAFGLK010000428.1 GCA_016928125.1 Anaerolineae bacterium | reverse complement strand
TCAGACGAGCCTGAAGAGCAGGGCGCCGGATCAGGGGACGATGGTGCGGCCGCCGCAGAGGCTCGCCCCCGGACGCGTCGCCGCCGTGCCAGCGCCTCGGGCTCCGATCGTCAGGCTGCAGCGGATGCCTCGCCAGAGCCCCAGCCCCCAACGGCCACTCGCCGATCGAGAAGCCGATCACGTTCCCAGAGCGCGGCGCAGGAGACATCCGCGCCCGCGTCTGCGGGCGCCGAGGCTCCCCCCGAGGAGGAGCCCCAAGCTGCGCCGACGAGACCGCGGCGGTCCCGTGGGACGAGCGCTGCCACGCCGAAGCCCAGTGAATCGCGGCCCACCGCTGAATCCACCCCTGCTTCATCGGATGGAGAGTCGGACTCGGGCACGCCCAAGACGGCCGTCACACGCCGTAGCCGCACCAGGACCGTGCGCAAGCCGCCCACGCGCTCGCGCAGCCAGGGAAGCAAAGCAGACCAGAGCTCCTGAGCGGCATCTGGCTCATCCCGATCCCTGCTCAGTGGCAACCAAGGAGGTAACGACCGCACATGATGGAGAGACTGCGTCGGTATTCCCTGACCGCTCGTATCATCGGTGTATTGATCTTGCTCGGCGTTCTCGGCGTCGTCGTCTACCAGCTATATGACTTTTACAGTGAGCGCGTAGGCTTTACCCCTTCGAAAGCCATCATGGCCTATTTCAGCGCCCTGGCCCAGGGCAACTATGAGGAAATCTATCTCCTGACAGACAAGGAGGAGCTGACCGACATCTATGGCAGGCCGCTCACCAAGGGCGAGTTCATCGAGCAGCTGAGGATGCTGCGCGGATCTGAGCCCTTGCCCTTTACAGCCATCGAGTCGGAGAAGCTCTTTGGGACGAGAGGGCTACAGTATCACCGCGTGACCTTGAGCTCCCAGTTCGGGGGCAGCACAGGCAGCGGTCATGTCCTGGTGCAGGTGCGGCGCCTTGGGAATACCTGGGTGATCAAATACCCCTTTGCGATCCTGTTGTAGTCAAAATGCGCCGGGAGGCTCGACGGAAAGGGCCTTGCTGTGCAGGCTTGAGGATGCTTGCACAAGCGCGCCCTATGAGAGTCGGGCACGACTTGGTCACTCACCTGTTGACGTTCTGCGGTGAGGAGTTTGGAGAGGTGGCATGATGAACATCAAGGCGCTGTTGGCCCGCGGACGCGGCCCCGTGCTCGAGTTCATGCCCGAGCCCGACGCCAACGCTCTAGCGGAGTTGATCGTGGCCTTTGCCAACAGCATCGGGGGCACGGTGATCCTGGGCATGAGCGAAAAGGGCGTGGTCAATCCCGATACGGCCGACTACCTTGAGCCGATTCTGGCCCGGGCGCTGCGCCGGATCGAGCCCCCCTTCCGCGCTATCGATCTGCCTGAGTGGCGGGTGGAACAGACGCCCGACGGTCAGATCGCCACCATCATGATCAAACCCACCCCCTATCAGAACAGCCTCGATGGCCGGGAGGTGTTTGTTCGCTCGGGCGGCGTCAACATCCGCCTGAGCCCCGAGCAGGTGGCAAAGGCCGCGCGCACCGGCCTCCAGCCGAGCTTCGAGGAGGAGACCCTACCCGGGGCAGCCCTTGATGATCTGGACGAGGAGATCATCGATCAATATCGCCGTAACCTGATCAAGCGCGGACCTCGGGGCGAGAGCCTCGGCCCTACGGAGCTCTTGCGGGAGGCTGGGGCAACAGACCCCGAGGGGCGCCTTACCGTGGCGGGCATGCTGCTCTTCGGGCGCTATCCTGAGCGCTTTTTGCCTCAGACAGGCGTCGTGGTGGTACGCTTCAAGGGCACCAGCATGCGCGATGTCGTGGCTTCGAATGAACGCTACGCTCGGCGGGTTGAGATCGTCGGCCCCGCAGCCCGGGTCGTCGAAAAGACCTGGCAAGTTATCTATGAGGAGATCCACCACGAGTCATATGCCAATGGTTTGCAGCGGGAGGAGCGCTACGAGTATCCTCTGGCTGCGGTGCGCGAGGCGGTGGTGAACGCCATCTGCCATCGGGATTATTCCATCCTGGGGCAACGTATCGAGGTGCGCTTTTTCGACGACCGGATGGAGATCCTCTCGCCTGGCAGCCTGCCGGGGCACATGACTCTGGAGAATATCCGTGAGGAGCACTATTCGCGCAATCCACGTCTGGTGCGGGGGCTCTATTACTGGGGTTTCATTGAGGAATTGGGCCAAGGCATCGACATCATCTACGAGGCCATGCAGCGCGAGCATCACCCGGTGCCCGAGTTCAGGGACACGGGGCGCAGCTTTATGGTGATGCTGCGCAACGCGGTCGATTCACTCGAGGCCGAATTCGGCGATCAGCTCAATGAGCGCCAGATCCAGGCTTTGCGCTTTCTGACGGAGAGTGACCGCATCACGAACAGCCAGTACCGCGATCTGTGTAGCGATGTCTCTGCGGAGACCTTGCGCCTCGATCTGCGGGACTTGGTGGAAAAGGGGATTCTGCTCAAGATCGGCGACAAGCGCGGAACCTACTACGTGCGCAAATAGGCGACATCCGCGGCATTCAGCTCTCCCGATTGAGGTGATCCATGATTGTAGCACGATGTGGGGTTCGGCCCAGGCTAGGGGTCGCGCTGTTGGTTCTGATCGGCTCGTTGGCCGTCGCCTGCGGAGAGGCTCCGACCCCGACGCCGCCCCCCGTGCCGACGCCCCGCCCTACGCCCACTTTGAGTCCAGAGCGCGTGCTTGAGGGAGCGCGTTTCTCGATCACCCTGGACGACACCTTGATCGGCGTGGAGGAGCTGCATGTGGGCAGCGCCGAGGACCAGATGATCGTGTTCGCCGAGTCGCGCTGGTTCATCGACCAGCGCTTCACCGAGCGCCGATCCGTCATCGTGTCGCGGCCCCTCAGTCCCATACGCTACGACCTGGAGCGCAACATCCTGGGCGCGCGCTCGATCTGGGCCGGGGAACGACGCGGAGGCGCCATGGACACGCTGAACAACAATCTGGCCTGGTATGGCCCCGTGCGCTTTGAGGGCATCAGCCCTGCCCCCGACGTGATGATCGAGAGCTTTCCCTCCGTCCTGCCCTATGCCCTATTGACGCTGCGCTACACGGGCGCGCGGGAAGAGGGCGAGTCGGAGGAGACGCTCGACCTCCACGCCCTCGACCTGTTTGAGGATCATCCGGTCAGCCGTCCTCTGACGGTGACGGCGGCGGTCGAGCGGGCCGGCGCCGTGATCGGGACGCTGGCTCTTGAGGGGCACATCGAGGGAGGCAGGAACCCTTCGTTCACCCTGTGGGTGCGCCCCAGCAGCCGGAGCCTCTTTGGTGTGGAAATCCCGGACTATCGCTTTGGATTCTGGGATCAACTGGCCCATCCTGCGCTACGCGAGCCTGGCAAGCTGGTCATCCAGCGAGTCAATGAGCTACCCGAGCTGCCGGGCGCCGAGAGCCCTGCCCCCTCTGGCATCGCACTGGATTTCACGGGGAGCGATCGCTCGGAGCGCAGCGGCACCCTGGTGCTGCCCGAGGGCGCCGGCCCCTTTCCGTGTGTGGTGGTGCATAGCGGGTCCGGCGTCGTGCCGCGCGCCGAAGTGGGGGCCTTCTTTGCGGAGCAGGGCTGGGCTGCCTATAGCTATGACAAGCGGGGCGTGGGGGAAAGCGAGGGCTCATACGCTCGGGGCGCCGTGATCAGCCTGGCCGAGGATGCTCTCGCCGCCGCCGCGATGCTGGCGCAGCGCGACGACATCCAGGCGGATCGCATTGTGTTCCTGGGGCTGGGCGATGGAGGGCAGGCAGGGGCGATGGCGCTGTCGTTGGGCGACGCGTATGCCGGCGCCGTATTGGGCTCGTGCGCCAGCCGGGGGGCGGTCTTTCCCGACCTGGTGGCCTATCGTGTGAACGCAGTCCTGGCCCCCTTCTATGCATGGGATGGCGGTCAGTTGGCCGCGTACCGTGACAACAGCGTCGAGACCTGGCAGGAGTGGTTGTTCGAGGGTGAGGGTGAAGTCTCGCTCCTGGGGCGCCGGATCGACATTGATCCTCTTATGGAGCAAGCGAACACAGACCTGTCCGATGCCCTGGCGCAGGCGCGGGCCCCGGTGCTGCTGTTGCACGGGGAGGAGGATCGCTGGACGCCTGTGGTCGACGCTCAGGCTCTCGCCACAGAGCTACAGTCCGCTGGGCGCGACGTCACATGGATGAGCTTCCCAGGACTAGGCTCAGATCTGGGGGGCGAGAGCGCACAAGGATTCCTGGCGCCAGAGGTGGAGCGCGCCGTGGCCGATTGGCTGGAGGCGTTGCCCTAGCCCAAGCCGGGCCTCTTGGCCTCCTCGGCCTGCCAGCGCTGTAGCGGGGAGGTGGTTTCGAGTTGCTTCTTGAGGTCGTCAAAGCTCGGTCGACGGACGCTATAGAAGAGATGGGTGAAGCAGGCGCAGTCGGACGCACCCAATGGCGCCCCAAAGGGCGCGACTCTTGGCCAGCGTCGGAGCACCTCCGCCCAGACGCATTCCAGTCTGGCAGGGCCTAGAGCGTACCAGATCTCCACGATCCGCCCGGGGCTGAGCAGATAGTCGATATGCCAGTGGAGGCGCTTCACGAGGGCCAGGTGCCGCCTCAGGCGCCCGTCCAGGCCGCCCAGGGCACTGCCCACGTACAGATAGTGGCCCCGGTCAAAGATCAGCGCCCCCAGGCGGCCGACGTTGATCGTGGCTGGCTCGGGTAGATTGATGACGAGAATGTATGTGCCCGGCTCTTTGATGGCCAACATGGGTCCAGTGTACCGCGCAGCAGGTTATCTGCAAACCACGTTCCCCCGATGCTGGCTGCACAGCCACGTGC
>JAFGLK010000427.1 GCA_016928125.1 Anaerolineae bacterium | reverse complement strand
GACCGTTGCCATGTTACTTGCCCCCCAACTGGTGAAATGCGTCCAGGATGTACTGCGCTGTGAACCCCCGCCCGTCATACTTCAGGATGCGATGATCCACTTTGGTGCCCGTCTGCGCCTGGAGCAACGCAGCGAACTGAGCGCTGCCATTCCCCTCGACGTCGATGAGCTGCTGCGCGCCCGCCAGGGCCTCCCGAGCCGCCTGATTCGCAAAGGGCCACAAGTCGACAAAGTGCACCATATTGGCTGAGCCACCGTTCCTGTTGATGGCTTGCATGGCCTCATAGACCGGCCCCCAACTCGACCCCCAACTCACCAAAGTCGCCGCGGCTCCCTCCGGACCATATCGGTATGGGGCGCGTATCTCTGAGCGGGCGCCTTCCAGCTTGCGCAGGCGCTTGTCCAGCATGGCCGTCGTCACCTGCGGGTCCTCGGTGATGTGGCCATTCTCAAGGTGCTCGTTGCCCGTGGAGAGATAGACCGCCTTGGGGCTCAGGCCAGGGACGGCCCGTGGCGAGATGCCATCAGGCGTGATGGCAAAGCGCTTGTAGTCGTCCAACGCTTCCACATCCGCGGCGGTGAGCAGTTTGCCGCGATCGATGGGGATGGCGTCAAAATCAAAGGCCGACTTGTCCACCGACTGAACCGAGCTGGCACCATACTGGTCAGAGAGCACCACGACCAGGCATTGGTACTTTTCGGCGATGTTGAAAGCGCGGAAAGCGCAGGCAAAGGCCTCCGCCGGCGTATGCGGCGCCAGAAGCACGCGGGGAAACTCGCCATGGCCAGCATAGAGCGCCAGGAAAAGATCGCTCTGGCTCGTGCGGGTGGCCAACCCCGTGGCGGGGCCAGGCCGCTGCGCCAGGTAGATCACCAGGGGCGTCTCGGTCATGGCGGCCAGACTGATGCCCTCGGTCATCAAGTCAAAGCCCCCGCCCGAGGTCGCCGTCATGGCTCGCACGCCAGCATGGGCGGCGCCGACGCACATGTTGACAGCCGCGATCTCGTCTTCGGCGTGCTTGACGACCAGGCCCCATTGGGCCGCATGGCCGGCCATGTACTCGAGCACGGACGAGGAGGGCGTCATCGGATAGCCGGCGTAGAATTTGCAGCCGGCCGCCAGGGCGCCCATGGCGAAGGCCTGGTTGGTGCCGATCACCAGGCGCTCGGGCGTCTCGCGCGCGGTGAGCTTCCAGCGCAGCGCCGAGCCATAGCGCTCCTTGGCCAAGTCGTACGTCTCTTGGGCCACCCGCTGATTGCTCTCGACGATGGCGCGCCCCTTGGTGCCAAAATTGTCCTCGATGACGCTGAGGATGGGGCCCAGGTCGAGGTTGAGCACGCTGGCGCTGGCTGCCAGGGCGGCCGTATTGACCATCACGGCGCTGCCATGCTCCTCCGCGATCCTGAGCATCGGCAGGCTCATGACATGCACATCCCGCCCTTGCACGAGTGAGGGGTCGAACTCGGTTGACTCGTCTACGATGATGGCACCGCCAGGAACGAGAGCGTCCACATGCCGGCTCACGGTCTCTGCATTGAGCGCCAGCAGAAGCTCGATCGTGTCCTTGGCGGCGAAAACCGGCTCATCGCTGGCGCGAATCGTAAAGTAGTTGTGCCCTCCGCGAATGCGCGAGTAGTAGCTGGGCACCCCAAAGACATGCAGCCCTGCGCGCGTCAGAGCCTGAGCAAATCCAGACCCACTGGATTCGACGCCCTGACCCGCCTCGCCGCCGATGCGGAAACTCACGTCCATGGCAGACATACACATCCCTCCTGCTACACTATCGGTGGCCATCCAGAACAGGCGCCCACCCACGGGCGGGTCGCGACGCAGCTATCGGCAAAGCTCGATACGATCTGACTTGAGACTCAGAGACACGGAGCGGATGGGAGCCCCGTCTGCCCGTGCCTCTGAATCCTGTGCACAGATGCTATTTGAGAACGCAGACTGCATGCGGCCGCTTGACGCGCAGCACCAGCGTCTCAAAGATGCGGAAGCGATGATCAAGCCCCTGGTTGCCCAGGTAGGCCGTGGCGATGTCCTGTCCTACCACCAAGTCATAGTTCCAGGGCTGGGGGCTGGTCACCAGGACTTGTCCATCAGACACGGATGTCGTCTGGTAAAGCCCGGCCTGGACGAGCCGTTCGACCATCTCGATCTCGCGTCGTCCGTGGCGCATCTGGGCCGCCATGGTAGCATACATGCCCGGGCTCATCAGAGCCGCATAGGGCCCATCGAACCCGGCACCGCGCAGCTTGGCGATGGCCGCAGCGATCGCCTTGAAGGGGGCGCCCTCCGAATCCCAGGCTCCCAGTTCGCCCGCCAAGGCGCCTTTGACCAGGCCACCCAGCAGCAGCTCATCCTCCGCTTTGGCCAGCTTGGTGGCCGCCATGGCCACGGCTCCCAGATCGAGGGCAAAGGGCGTGGCCGAGGCCACCGCTAGGTGCTTGGCCTTGAGCAGAAACTCGGCGCGGAGCTCCTCCAAGGGCAAGTAGCCTCCCGATGCGGCCGCATCAGCGCCCTCCGCGGACTCAAAACCAAAAGTGGGCGCCACTTCGACGCCCCAGCCCAGGGGGCCGATCAGCTCGATGAAGCGCCGGCCCACCAGGTTCTTTTTGACTACATCGGCTACCATACCGTCGATCTTGGCCCACACATCGCTCCCAAAAGGCGCCCCATCTCGCATCAAATAGTCGCTCATCTTGTCCTCCTCAATCTGTGAATTCTGGTGACATGTTGTTTACGTTTTCAAGCTGCCTATGGCCGGAGGCGCGGGCGGCCCCGAAGGCTCTTCTTTGGCCTCTTGGGGTGGTTCGCATGGCGCTGCCTCGCCTTTTTCTTTCTCCGCAGCCAACCTCTCCAGGGTTTCCTCCAGAAGGTGCTTGAACATCGCGTCGTGATAGATCTCGTGATCTCGGATGCGCTCAACCAACGCGATCAGGTCGGGCTCCTGCAGCTCTGAGAGATGCTCGGTATAGTCGCGCGTCACCTCTTGCTCGACCGCGATATCTGCCTCCAGATTCTTGACCACGTCGTCGCTGAGGACGAGCGATCCATGTTCCATCTTCGGGTCGCCGCCGTGCTCCGCTAGTTCTTCGGCGAGCCAGCCCATATGCTGCATCTCGTTGATGGCCGTGTTGTGCAGCTCTTCCGCCAGTTCTTTGTCATCGGTCATGTAGGAATGGTAGAGATATTGCAGGGTGACACTGTACTCGTGGCGAACGCCCTGGTTCAGGATCTCCGCCAGACGCCCAGGAGGCCCGTGCGGCTCGGCGGCTGCCTCTTCCCCCTCCTCTTCCGAGGCTGCCTCTTCGCGAGCCGCCTCGGCCAGGTCGGCGAATTGCCCTTTGTGCGCCAACTCGTCGTGCAAGATGCGGCCCAGAACCAGCCTGATGAACTCATCATCAATGGCCTCGATATGAGCACGATACTGATCGATCGCGATCTGTTCCAGATCGACATCTTTGAGCAGCTGTGCTTCAGCGGACGCTGGCGAGAAATCGACCGGATCGCGTTCTATCGTTGGATCGCCGCCCAGCTCCACGATCGCGTCGGCCAGCCAGTCCCAGTGGCGCATCTCCTCGCGCGAGATCGCCTCAACCTCGGCGGGGATCACTCCCTCCTCCATGTTATAGGCATGATACAGATACTGGATGATGGCCTGCTGCTCGCCCATCATATCCTTGCGCAGCAGCTCTATGATCTCTTGCT
>JAFGLK010000059.1 GCA_016928125.1 Anaerolineae bacterium | reverse complement strand
TCACCAGCGGCAAGGTGCGCTACATCGGGGCCTCCAACTTCTCAGCGTGGCAGCTCTGTCGCTGCAACGACATCGCGGAACTCAGCGGCCGCGAGCGCTTTGTCACCATCCAGCCCCACTATCACATGCTGGAGCGCGAGGTCGAGCGCGAGATGCTGCCCTATTGCCGGGAGTTTAACATCGGGGTGTTGCCCTACTATCCTTTGGCGGGCGGCCTGCTGGCCGGGCGCTATAGCTCGCCTGACGGCGAGCCCCCAGAGGACACCCGCGCTGCCGACAGCAGTGGAGCGCGTCGCTACCTCGATCGCTACCGCACGCCGGCCAACTGGAAGATCATCGAGAAGTTGACCGCCTGGGCGAAAGAGCGCGGCCACACGTTGGTGGAGCTGGCTATCGCCTGGCTGTTGGGCGAGCCGCTGGTGAGCTCAGTCATCGCTGGGGTGAGCAAGGCGGAACATGTGACTGCCAACGCTCGGGCCAGCGCGTGGAAGCTAACCGCCCAGGAGCGCAAAGAGATTCGGGCGCTGCTGGAGGGCGACGACGCATAGGCCTCCGAACGCCCAGCCTTTGCTGCGCCAGGCTCTGGCCGACGCTCTGGATGAGAGGCGCATCTTTCGCGCCATACTCGCCCAGGGCAGCACGAACACTCCGAAGGAGGCAAGATGATCCCATCGAGCACTGAGCCCGAGGCCGAAGAGATCGCGCGCATCATCGCATCCGCTCAGCGCTTGGGCGTGGAGGTGGACGAGGAGGAGGCCCTGCAGTGGCTGGCGGCGATGGCCGCCTGGAAACAAGGCGACGAGGTGGTGTACGACGCCCAGAGCGGTGTCTTTGGACACGCCGTGCAGATGCTCGACTTTAGCCCTGAGGAGCTGGCCTACTTCCGAGAGATCGGCCGCCTGGTCGAGTTCGAAGATGAGCCCGGCGTGGTCGAGACCGCTCTTGCCCTCTCGGGCTCGGCCGCGCAGAGCAAGATCCAGAGCTACCCGGGCGATTGCGACTATTTCGAGCGCGTGAATATCAGGGCCCCTTCGCGCGAGGCGGCCTGCCAGACCCTGGCCCGCATCCTGCGCGCCAAAGCCTTGAGCGCGGAAAAGGGCCCGACCTACCAGCTGATCGAGGTGCGCTTTGGCTCCTATCCCGAGGATGTCGTGAGGGACGGCGAGCGCCTCAAGGCAGGGGCCTCCATCTCCTGGCAACCCGAGGAGATCAAGGCGGGGGCCATTGACGCCTTCCGTCCGGACGGGACGCGCGTCCGCATCGGCTGGGAGGACGTGGCGCAGGATCCCGGCTGGTGTAAGCTAGATTGGGTCATCGCCGACCCGATTCGTGGGCGCCTATCCAACGCCAGCAACATGCTCGACGTGACCTGGGAGGCGCCCGATGGCGCGATCGCGCCCCTGGATGGCTATCTGGATCCCTTTTTCCAGGAGGTCTACCTCGAGGCCGAGTCGATCCCCGTCTTTAGCAAGCTGGTGCGCCACGTTTCGGAGGATGCGCTCGAGAGCTATGTGCGCCAATTGGAGAAGGAGGTCGCCAAGTACGTCAATCGAGACGTGAACTATGGCAAGGCGGCCAAGCGCATGTACAACGTGTTCCGCTACACCGGCCGCTACAGCGCGGCCGCCTATCTGCGCGAGCTGTTCGACGAGCCCGCAACGGTGCTCTATCAGGTGTGGTCGCTGGTGCGCACCCTGGAGGAGGCCCTGGTGCCCGGCTCCGGAATCCCATTGGACGCGGTGGATGAGCAGGCCAAGGGGCTGATTCTGAGCGTGGTGCAGCAGCTCGAAGGCGTGGTGGAACTGGAGATGGTTCAGGCGCTGCTGGATCTGCGCCAGGCTTTGGTCGTGCGGGAGGGTCACGAAGAGCGCTGGCACATTCAGATACGCGCGGCCCGGCAAAAGGCGATCAACCTGGTGAACAACTTTTTCTACGAGAAGCTCACCGCCGTGCCCGAGATCAAGGCCTACATCGAGCAGTTCGAGGGCGCCGCGGAGTGAGCCGTCAGAAATGGCTCATGGGCGCCCACTAGGGAAGAGACAACGTGCGTCTAGAGCAACTCGAGGCAGTCCTCCGGCATGAGCCGGCCTTTAGCGATCTGGCGGCCTGGGCGGTGACGCCTGTGTTGGGCGGCAGCATCAGCCCGCACACCTATCGCTTTCAGCGCGAAGGGGCCGACTATTTCGTCAAAGAGGTCAAGCCCAACGAGGCGCGCACCCTGCGCCTTCTCGCCGCGCTTGACCTGTGCATCGCCCCGCGGGTGATCTATCCGGCTCTTCTACAGGAGGCGGTTCTGGTCTCCGAGTTCATCGTCGGGGAGCATCCCCACTGCAAGCGCCTGGAGCCGCAGCTGATCGTGGGCCTGGCTGAGCTACACAATGCGCTCAACGATGAGGAACGGGTGCGCCGGGCTGCGCCCGAGGTGGCGTTTCGGCTCGCCCGCGAGGATGACGGTTTCTACCGGCGCAGCATCACCCGTTGCATGGACGAGGGGTACGCCCAACTGCTGCGGCTCAAAAGACACGGCCTGGCAATCGTGGACGAATGGGTCGCCCTGGCCGATCATTTGCGCGCCCGCCAGGCCCGCCTATCCGACGCTTTTGTCAGCATGCCTTTTGCCTGGCTACATCACGATTTCCGCGAGGGGAGCATCCTGGGCCACCCACAGAGGCTGATCGACTGGGGCTCGTCCTACGGTCATGGGCCCTTTCTGTTCGACCTGGCGCCCTTTCTGGTGGAGGATCCGGCCGGTTTGGCCCTCTTTTGCGCGCACTCTAACATCTGCGCGAGCGTCGACCGCGAGACGATCTGGGGCTGGCTGCAGGCCGCCAATGGGGCTTGCTTCTTTGGGTTCCTGCTCTGGCGGCTGGAGCACCCCAGCCTGCAGGGCCGCTTTACGATGCGCCCGGCGTGGGAGCTGGACGCGGATGTCCTGGACGCGGTGTTGTCTTACGAGATCCAGCCCTTTCGCGGGCTGCTCGCATTCTAGTGTGGAGATGGTCTTGACCAGATTGCGCATCCCGCCCCCCTACTCGGCGGGGCTGTTCCTGACCTACAAGTGCAACAGCGACTGCAAACACTGCATGTACGTCTGCTCGCCCCAATGGCCCGCCGACTGGATCGCGGAGCAGGATGCCGAGGCGATCCTGACCCAGCTCGCCCGAATTATGGGCCCCAAGTATGACTCGCCGCAAGGCGTGAGCCTGAACGAGGGCCTGCATTTCACCGGCGGCGAGCCCTTCCTGAACTACCCGCTGCTCTTGCGCCTGGTGGGACTCGCCGCCGGCCTGGAGCTGCCCGGGCTCTTTGTGGAGACCAACGCCTTCTGGTGTCGCGACGACGCCGACACGCGTCAACGTATGCTCGAACTGCAGGCGGAGGGCCTGCAGGGCTTGCTCATCAGCGCGAATCCGTTCTTGCTCGAGCGTGTGCCTTTTGAGCGCACCCGGCGGGCGGCGCGCATCGGCTACGAGGTCTTTGGCCATAACGCTTTTCTCTACCAGCGCTACTTTTTCCTCCAGTTTGAGCGTATGGGCCTGGAGGGAACCCTGCCTTTCGACGAGTATCTGCGGCGCGGCGCGGAGGGGCTGCGGCATGTGGAGCTCCTGCTCAATGGCCGGGTGGGCTACAGTCTTGGGGATCTGCTGCCCAAGCAACCGGCCGAGCGCTTTTTGGGGATGAGCTGCAGACAGGATCTGCTGCGCGACTGGCACATCCACATCGACAACTATGGGCACTATCTGCCCGGATACTGTGGCGGGCTCTCGCTGGGCGACTGCCGCGAGCTCGAGCGCCTGGCCTGGGAGGGGATTGATCTGGACGAGCGGCCCGTTCTGCAGGCACTCTTGGGCCGTATGGGAGAGCTGTACGCTCTGGCGCAGCAGCGCGGCTATCAGCCTCTCGTTGAGGGCTATGTCTCCAAGTGTCACCTGTGCCTGGACATCCGGCGGCATCTGGCGGCCCACGCCGCCCAGGATGAGTTCCCCGAGCTGGCGCCCAGATCGTTCTACGACCGCATCTACGACTGACGCAGCGCTCTGAGAAAGCGCGTTTGGCAAATCGCAGCGATTCGCCTAGACTGGAGCAGCGGCTGAGCCTGGGGGGGCAGCCGGCGAGCAAGTGGGTTCGCGAGCCCACGTGCTCGAGATCATTCACCAGGAGGCACCCATGACGCTCAGCTATCGCGACATGGCGGCTTCGGGGCGTGTGCCAGGGGGGACACCGGTCTACGGCGAAGGACATGCCCCGTCGGATGATGAGCGCGAGCAGATACGCGAGTTTGTCGTCTTTCTGGCCGCCCGGAACGTTCTGATCAACGCCTCTCCGCACAGACATCCCGGCTGGATGGTCGAGTCGGCCAGGCACATCCGCGATGAACTCGATCGTCTCCTGCCGCGGGTCCGCCCTGGGGCCCTGGCTACCTCGTCACTGCGGGCCATGCACTTTGAGTGCGAGAAACTGCTCATGCACAGCAACGGGGGCTATCGCCAGGAGCGGCGGGGGCTGTTCGGCCGACGCCAGCGGAGGCCGCCTCTCTTCTGGATCGCGGTGGGCAGTCTGCGCACGCTATTTGGCGTGCAGATCGCCGTGTTGTGTGTCCTGTATGGTGTCGATCTGGATGGGCCGATCACGACGATCCTTCCGCGAGGCTGACGGGCAAGAGCATAGACCGCCCCAGGATCGCAGCTGGCATGGCTCGCTGCGGCCTTGGGGCGGTTGGTTTGTGACCTAGTAGATGACCTTGTTGAGGGGATACTCGATGATGCCCGAGGCGCCCGCGCGCTTGAGGCAGGGTATCAGATCGCGCACCACCCACTCGTCGATAATGACCTCAATGGCAACCCAATCGGGGTCGCTCTGCTCTGAGACGGTGGGAGCGTGCAGCGACGGCAGTTGGGCCGCCACCTCCGCAAGGTTGGACTTGGGCACGTTCATCTTGAGGCCCACCTTACTCTCCGCCTCCAACGCACCGCGCAAGAGCACGGCCAGATTCTCGATCTTCTGACGCTTCCACGGATCGGCCCAAGCCGCATGGTTGGCGACCAACTTCGTGGTCGAGACCACCACCGTATCCACGATACGTAGCCGGTTGGCGCGCAGCGACGAGCCTGTCTCGGTGCCCTCGACGATCGCGTCCACCAGATGCGGCACCTTGATCTCGGTGGCGCCCCACGAATACTCGACCTCGGCGTGCACCCCGTGCTCCGCCAGGTAACGCTGCGTGGCCCCCACCAGCTCAGTGGCGATGCGCTTGCCCTCCAGATCCTGAACGGTCCGGATGTCTGAATCTTCAGGCACCGCCACCACCCAGCGGAAAGGTTGCGAGGTAGCCTTGCTATAGACCAACTCCACCACCTCGTGCACATCGGCATTATTCTCGGTGATCCAATCCTGCCCGGTGAGGCCCACATCCAGCACGCCGCGCTCCACGTAGCGGGCCATCTCTTGGGCGCGGAACATCAGACAATCGATCTCCGGATCGTCGATGGAAGGGCGATAGGAGCGGGTCGACACGACAATGCGGTAGCCCGCTTTGCCAAACAGGGCGACCGTCGAATCTTGCAGGCTGCCTTTGGGCACGCCGAGTATCAGCTTGTTTTCCATGAGCAGGCGTCATCCTTTGATGTGATGTTCGATGATCGATGCGGGCCGCGAGATGGCCGAGCCCCGGCGGCCAAGTATCCCTCCTGACGAGGAGCCTTCAGGGGGCGACGAACTCTAGCCTTCCATCGACGATACGCCGATAGTAGCAGCTCATGCGGGTGTGGCCATCCAGCGTCTTGGTATGGCAGGCGCCCGCGCCCAAGGGACGCACGATGTAGAGCAATGAGTTCTGCTCGCAGTTCACCCGTACCTCAACCACCTGGAGCGTATCGCCCGAGGTGGCCCCCTTGACCCAGAGTTCATTGCGGGAGGTGCTCCAAAAGGCCGCCACGCCATGCTCG
>JAFGLK010000426.1 GCA_016928125.1 Anaerolineae bacterium | reverse complement strand
CTGATGACTCTGGGCAGGCCAAGCTGGTCGCCGCCACCCTTCTCACGGCTGGCCAGCTCGGACCTGACCCTTCCTCATCGACTCGAGCCGTCCAAGCGACGCGTCGCTGGTGCGATGGCCGCGGCCGGACAGGGGCTGGCCTGGCGTACGGCGGGCGGCTCGACGGTGTATGGGGCAGGCTACAGGCTGGGAAGCACACGCTGGCTTGTTGCTATGCTTCCGTTCGGCCTTCTGGTCTTGGGGCTCGCTTTTGGCGTGTACGAGGCCTACGGTTGGAATGGAGCCCCGCAGAACCTCGTGGTTGGCGAAGAGCGCTATCTCGATGCCAAGCACAGTATGACCGTCTTTCTAGACGAGTTGGTGATCATTCCCGACGCCGAGGGATCGATCCAAAGCCTGAGCAGCCGACTGAGCGTAACGGCGAGCAGCCAGCCGGCAGTCACGCTCACCCTGGGCGCAGGCGAACGCGCAAGCGTGGGAGATGTCGCCATCTATGCGCTGGGCTATGGGCCGGCGGCGCGCGTGCAGGCTAGGACAGTCGATGGACACAGGCTCGAACTGCGCCAGTTGCTCGGCGATCCGCGGCAGGCGCGCGTGGTGCGTGTGGCCTTTGTCGACGAGCAGCAGGAGAAATGGCTGGCCGTTCCTGATCAAAGCCTGCTGATTCGCATGCTTTACTATGCGCAGACCCCTCAGAGGCCCGAGGCCGGGCAAGCGGCGAGCTCTGAGCCAAGCATCCACGTCCAGGTCATCCGGGGGCGCGATGGCCAGGTACTCGAGGAGCTGTTTCTTCAGCAGGGCGAACAGATCGAAGCGGAGAACCTCGTCCTTGGCGTGGACTTTGAGTACTATATCACGGTTCAAGGCCGGCGCGAGCCCCATCTACCCATCGCGGCTCTCGGCGCTGCACTGGCTGTTCTAGGGCTCATCAGCTGGATTGTCTGGCCCCCGCGCGAGGCCTGGGTCGTGCTCCAGGAGGATGAGGAGCGGAATACCCGCGGTCAGCTCTGCGTGCGCGCCAGACAGGCCCAATCGGACTGGTTTGGCTGTGTCCAGGCCATGCTGAGGGAGGAGACGGACTTCCCCTCTGAGATGGTCACAGGAGGCGGGGACGAGCCGTCGGAAGCCTGAGATGCGTTCCCGGGGCATCCATTCAGGCGATCGAGACCATGGGAGAAGGAGGCCGGGCAAGGCATACGTGTTCCCGATCTGGCGATGATAGACCCTCCCCAAGATGCAACTCCAGCGTCAGCGCTCCACACGCATGAGATGGCCGCAGGCAAGCTCGCGCAGCAAGCGGTGCGGGGTTCGCTCTATGCGCTGACCGCCTCGGGCGTGACTCTGATTCTTGGGCTGGTGCGCTCGATTTGGCTGGCGCGGCTCGTGGCCCCCGAGGCGTTCGGCGTCCTGGCGTTGGCGCTCTTTTACATTGGCCTCGTCCTGCAACTCCGTGTGCTCGGTCTGGACGCGGCCTTGATCCACCGTCAAGATCCGGAGGGCTCTTTCCTGCAGACCTATTTCTCACTGCGCCTCGGCCTGGATCTGCTGGCGCTCGGCGTGTTGTTCGCCTGTACGCCCTGGATTCAGAGGGCCTATCCCAACATGCAGGGCCTCGGCCAGATCCTGCCGCTGTTGATCGCGGCCCATCTGCTAGCCAATGCAAGTCAGGTTCAGGAGACGATTCTGCGCAAGCGCCTGAGCTTTCGTCGTCTGGCCTGGATGGACATGATCTCGGGCTTGGGCATGACCATCGTCGCGATCTACTTGGCCTCCCGAGGCTGGGGCCTCTGGGCGCTGGTGGCCGAGCGCGTCACCGGCTTTGTGCTGCGTTTCGTCCTCTCCTGGGGGCCATTTCGATGCTGGGCCCCGCGCCTGGGCTGGAACGCCGCCCATGTGCGCTGGTTCTGGGCCTATGGCCGGCCCACCTGGGTAGCCTCCAATCTGGGTTATCTCCTGGACCGGTTTGATGACTTTTGGGTAGGCACAACGTTGGGCGAGCTCTCGCTCGGGTACTATGCCAAATCCTACGAGTTTGCGCGCTATCCGCGTCGCATCTTGGCCAACCCATTGGTGATCGTGTTGGGGCCGGTATTTGCTGCACTACAGGGAGATCGCCGCAGGCTTTCGCAGCTCTTTTACCGCTCGGCGCACCTGATCCTGCGCACCAGCTTTTTCGTCGCCGGGGCCTTTGCACTGGCTCTGCCAGAGCTGGTTCACTGGGTGATCGGGGCTGAATGGTGGCCGATGCTCTGGACATTTCGATTGATGGCTCTCTATGTGGCGCTCGATTCGGTGCTGCTCCTGATCAGCAACCTGATGACCTCGCTCGGTAGGCCAGATCAGCTCCAGAGAGCCCATCTGTTGCAGGCGCTGGTCTTTGTGCCCACGGTCATCCTGGGGAGCCGCCTCTGGGGACGCAATGGGGTGGCGCTCGCAGCTGATCTGATGCTGCTGGTGGGCCTCTGGCGCCTTACGGCCTCCCTGCGAGAGTCGGTGGACCTTTCCCTCGGCAGGCTGTGGCTACGGCCCAGTCTGGCGCTCATAATGGCTGGGCTGGCTGGCTATGGCGTTGAGACGCGGCTTCCCTTGGGGGTCTGGAGCACGCTGGCCTTCAAGCTGGCGGCCTTTGGGGCGGTCTTCGTCGGGCTGCTCCTGGCCCTTGAGGGGCGCGACGACCTGAGGGCCGCGAGATGGCTTTGGCGCTTTGTGCGGCAGGGCCGGAGCACAACCACGTGAAGGTCATCTACTCGATCGGGGCGCGCTTGGGAGGAGGTGGCATCGGTGCCACGGCCTACCACGGCGTGCGAGGCCTCCAGCGACACAACATGCTGCAGCGGCTGCTGTGCGGGTCTTGCCGGGCGGTGGATATCCCGCGTGAACGCATCCGAGCGCTGGGCCTGCCAAGCCGAGCGCTGCGCAAGCTGGCCGTCTACGACGGTGCCAAGCGCATCCAGCGCTGGCACGCGGAGCTCTATGATCGCTGGGCGGCCGCGCGCCTGGAGCCCGCCGATCTCCTCCTGGCGTGGGGTGGGGACGGGCTCTTGTCGATCCGGCGTGCTCAGCGCCTGGGCATGGCCACGGTCGTCGAGGTTGCCAGCGTACATCCCGCGTATCGGGTGGCCCTGATGCATGAGGAATATGCGCGTTGGGATCAGACCCCTCGCGATTGGCACGGTGGGTTACGGCGCACGCGGGCTGAGATCGAGCTGGCCGATTACGCCCTGATCCCCTCCGACTTTGTGCGCCAGACCTTCCTCGCCCAAGGCATTGCGAATGAAAAGCTGTTACAGGTGCCCTTTGGCGTGGACTGTGCGCGCTTTCGCCCAGCCCCCGAGCCGCCGCCACAGCCCTTTAGCGTGATTTATGTGGGGCGTCTAGAGCTGGGCAAGGGCATTCCCTACCTGCTGGAAGCCTGGCGGAGACTGGGTTGGCGCGATGCAGAGTTGGTGCTCGTCGGCGCTCTGCAGCCCGACTATGCCCCGCTGTTTGAGCGACAGGTGCGTGGGCTTGATTCGGTGCGCGTGATCGGGCATGTGGCTGACCCCGTGCCCTACTACCAGCGGGCGCACCTCTTTGCCTTTCCGACGCTGCACGAGGGCAGCGCGTTGACTGCCTACGAGGCCATGGCCTGCGGCCTGCCGCTGGTCACGACGCCCAACGCCGGATCAGTGGCTCGGGATGGTGTCGAGGCACTGCTGGTCCCGATTCGGGACGCAGAGGCGCTGGCAGCGGCCCTTGAGCGGCTCCGGCAGGACAGCTCCCTGTATGAGGCCATGCGCACGGCGGCCAGGGCGCGGGCCGAGGCCTACACCTGGTCGGCCAGCGAGGATGCCCTGGCAGCGGCACTGGCCAGGCTGTCAAAGGGGAGAGGGAGTCGATGAGCTTGCCCGAAGCGGTGGGCGTCTCCGAGGAAACGCGCGCCGGTCCGAGTCGAGTCGTCCAGCCTGAGCGGCCATCTTCTATGGCATTGCCCCTGGTCTCGCTGGTCATCCCCACCCATCGGCGCGTCGAGGCTCTGAGGCGCTGCCTGGAGGCGGCTCTTCAGCAGGACTATGCGGGCTACGAGATCATCGTGGTAGATGACGCCTCTGGCGATGACACAGTCGCCATGGTGCGCGACGCCTTTCCCCAGGTGCGTCTGCTCGTCCAGGCCTCGAACCGTGGGCCAGCCGCGGCGCGTAACCTCGGGCTGGCCCACGCCAAGGGTGAGATCATCGCCTTTACTGACGATGACTGTCTCATCCCGCCCGATTTCCTGTCGAGCCTCGTGGCAGGCTATCTCGCTCACCCAGAGGTGGGCGGTGTGGGCGGCTACATGGAAGCGCCGGCGCCTCTTCTCGCGCGCAACCTGTTAGCCCAATATGAGGCGCATCTCACCCACCATGTATATGGCGCCGGGCCCGAGCCACGCTTGGGGGGCTGGGACTGCCCCGTCGGCGGGACCAACGCCATGTCCTATCGCAAGGCGACCCTGGCGGAGGTAGGCGGTTTTGACGAGAGCTTTCCGGTGGCGGCGGGAGAGGACGCGGATCTCAAGTGGCGCGTCGCCCAGCGCGGCGGGCGTCTGCTGTATGTGCCCACCCGGGTGATCCATTGCCGCGACTATCGGCCAGGCGCCTTCTGGCGGCAGCAGATCCAGCGTGGCGTGGGCGCCGCCCACTTTGAGTTCAAACGCCAGGGGCGCTATCCAGGCCCCGGGCGCATTGCGTTGCGTATCGCCAAGCGCACCGTGGGTGCGCTGATGGCCATCTTCCAGCATGGTCTGGGGTTGGCGGCCGTTCAGCTGCTGGCTGGCTGGGCCGATGCCCTGGGGCAGATGCGAGCGTGGATGAGATCTCGAGGCGAAGAGACAGGGCCGGTGAAAGGGGCCTAGTGAGGATCGCAATCCTAACCTTCGACATGAGACCCGATCCGGGCGGCGTGCAGACCTATCTGCATGAGGTCGCATCAAGGCTCCAGAGGCGCCATGACGTGCTCGTGATCACGCCAGTGCAGGGTTTGAGCCCCGACGAACCCTATCGCCGACTCGTGCGAGGGCGCAGCGAATGGCTGAGATGGTGGCTCGCGCTCAAGGCCTGGTCGCCGGACCGAGTGCTCGTAGGGCATGCGCACCCGCGCCTGCTCGCCCTGGCGGCGATGACGGCCTGGGGCCGCTATGCCGCTCTCGTCCATGGGAACGACTTTCTCGCGGCGCAGCGTCGCTGGCATCGCCCCGGGTTCAACATGCTACTGCGGCGCGCCCATCCGTTGATGACCCAGTCACAGGCTAACAGGCAGCGCTTGCGGGAGTTGGGCCTTGGTGAGGTGATGGTGATCCCTCCCGGGGTAGACCCGGAGCGCTTCCGGCCGCGCCCGACGGCGCCCCCGCTGCCGCCATGCCTGCTCACCGTAGGGCGCCTGGTGCCGCGCAAGGGCATCGACACGGTGTTGCGCGCCCTCGCTCTGCTGCAGCCTCGCCTGCCGCAGATTCGCTACCAGATTGTAGGCGATGGGCCAGACCGCGGGCGATTGGAGGCTTTGGTGGAGACGCTTGATCTCTCATCCAGGGTCGATTTCGTGGGACATGTGCCCGATGAGGCCCTGCCCGACTATTACCGCAATGCCCACATCTTTGTCATGCCGGCTCGCGAAGAGGACAAGGGCCGAAGCGTGGAGGGCTTTGGCATCGTCTACCTGGAGGCTAGCGCCAGCGGCCTGCCTGTCGTCGCCGGCCGCAGCGGAGGTGCGGTCGAGGCGGTTCGCGCCGGCGAGACGGGTCTGCTCGTCGATCCGGATGCTCCCCACGCGTTGGCTGAGGCCCTCTGGCGCTTGCTACAGGATGAGCCGCTGCGCCACCGGCTCGGGCGTGCCGGGCGGGCTTGGGTCGAATCTGAGATGAACTGGGAGCGCGTGGCACTCGCCCTGGAGCAGGCGCTCTGCAAGGGAGCGGCGCGCTAGAATGCTGCTAGGCAGGGGTTCCGATGTGCCGTCGGCGCCACGGCTGGGGATGAGCTCGATGACGCGGGTCCTGTTCGTGGATCATGCCGAGGCGCTCGGGGGCGCCGAACAGAGTCTGCTGCTGCTGCTCCGTCACCTGGATCGTGGGCGCTTTGAGCCCATTCTGGCCTGCAACGAGGGCGCCCTGGCTCACGCGGCGGGCCAGATGGACGTCGTGGTGGAGATCCTCGACATGCCGCGCCTGCGGCGGGAGCTCTCGGCTCCGATTCGGCTGGCCAAAGGGGTGGCCCAACTGATGGCACTGATCAAGCACCATCATGTAGACGCGGTGCAGGCGAACGTGATGCGCGCCTCGCTGTATGCTGCTCCGGCGGCGCGGTTCACGGGTCGTCCTCTCGTCTGGCACGTGCGCGACGTCTTCCGCCCAGGGCCGTACGTGTCTGTGATGGGGCGACTGGCCGCGCGTACGATCGCCGTCTCCAAAGCCGCGTCCCAGCCGCTGCCGCACGGCCTCATGGTGGACATCATCCCCAATGGTGTTGATCTGGCGGCCTTGGATGCGTCGCTGGATGCCGACCGGCAGCTTCGCGAGGTGTGGCGGGTTCCGCAAGGGCGCCTTCTGGTGGGCTTGGTGGGACGCCTGCGCGCCTGGAAGGGGCAGCAAGACTTTGTTCGAGCCATGGCGAGAGTGGCCGCGCACTGCCCCCAGGCCCACTTTGTGCTGGTGGGGGGCGGCATCTTTGGGGGCACCGAGGCCTACGAGTCACAGCTCAAGATGCTCGTTGCTGATTTGGGTTTGCAGGCGCGCCTGGTCTTTGCGGGTCAGCGCGAGGATCTCGGAGCCGTGCTCTCCGCGCTCGATGTGCTGGTGCACTGTTCGACTCAGCCGGAGCCCTTTGGACGCATTATCATCGAGGGGCTAGCGGCGAGGCTCCCCGTTGTCGCCTACGACTATGGTGGTCCGAGCGAGATCCTGGAGGGCGGTGCGTCAGGCCTGCTGGTGGCCCCACGCGACATCCGAGCGCTGGCGGAGGCGGTGCTTTGGCTTTTGCGAGATCCCGATCTGAGACGCCGTCTGGGCGAGGCCGGCAGGCGTCGCGTCGAGAGCGCCTACGATGTGCGCGTCTTGACGCGGCGGATCGAGGCGGTCTTGGCTGAGGCCGCGAATGCACGCTCGGACAGGAGGTAGCGATGCGCGTGGGCTTGGATGGGCGCTGCATCCAGGATCACTTTCCTGGCATCGGGCGCTATGCCTACAATCTGAGCCTGCAGCTGGCCAAAGCGGCCCCCGACCTTAGACTCGTGGTGTTCTACGATCCGCAAGCGCAGAACACGCGGCATGATCTGTCGGCCCTGCAGGCGCTGAACAACGTCACGCTGAGGCCGGTTGCTCTGCCGATTCTTTCCCTGCGTTCGCAACTGGCCTTGCCGCGACTCGTCAGCGCGGAGCACCTCGATCTGTTCCATAGCCCCTACTATGTCATGCCTTATGCCTTGCCCTGTCCGACAGTGGTGACGCTGCACGACCTGATCCCTTCTCTCTACCCCGAATCGCTCCCCGACGCGCATTTGGCACCGCTGTTCGTGCTTTTTCAGCGGCTGGCTCTCTGGCGCGCCAGGGGTATCCTGGTCGACTCGCAAGCGACTGCGGAGGACGTTCATGGCATCCTGGGAGCCCCGCTCTCCAGGCTCACTGTGGCGCCCCTGGGCGTGGACGAGCGCTTCAGGCCTCTGCCCGAGGCCGAGCGGGTGAAGTTGCGGGAGCGGCTTGGGCTCCAGGCCTCTTATGTCTTGTATCTTGGCATCACCAAGCCACACAAAAATTTGGTGCGGCTGATCGAGGCCTGGGCGGGCCTCGCGCCGAGCGAGCGGGGCACAAGCCAGTTGGTGCTGGCTGGACCCGACGATCCCCGTTACCCGCAACCGCGCCAAGCCGTCCTTCGGCTTGGGCTGGGCGAGAGCGTGCGTTTTGTCGGCGAGATTGGGGATGAGGACCTGCCCGCGCTCTATGCGGGCGCATGCGCCTTTGTGCTGCCTTCCCTGTACGAGGGATTCGGACTTCCGGTGTTGGAGGCCATGGCCTGCGGGACGCCGGTGGCCTGTTCGGATACCTCGTCGCTGCCCGAGATCGTAGGCGACGCCGGCTTGACCTTTGATCCCCTGAGCGTGCCGCAGATCCGAGCCGCGCTCAGCCGTCTGTTGACGGAGGCCGATCTTCGCGAGCACTTGAGCGTCCTGGGCCGGGAGCGTGCGGCTCGCTTCACCTGGCGCTGCGCCGCAGAGGCTACCTTGGCGCTCTATCGGCGCATCGCGCGCGGTTAGGAGGCTTGATGCGCATCCTGCACGTCTACAAGAACTATGCGCCGATCGTGGGCGGCATCGAGAACCATCTCAAGCTCCTGGCGGAGCGTCAGGCGGCCGCGGGACATGAGGTCACCGTGTTGGTCAGCAACGTGCGCGCCAAGACGGCTATCGAGACGCAGAATGGCGTGCGCGTCATCAAGGCGGCCCGTCTAGCGCATCTGGCCTCGACGCCGCTCGGGCTGGCGCTGCCGCTGCACTTGGCCCGCCAACGGCCGGACATTGCCCACCTGCACTTTCCCTATCCCTTGGGCGAGCTTGCGCAGCACCTCCTGGGGCGGAGCCGAGCCACAGTGGTCACATACCACAGCGATGTGGTCCGCCAGAGGGTGCTGCTCCGCTTCTATCGCCCTCTGATGGAGCATATCCTGGCGGCGGTGGATCGCATCATCGTTTCCACGCCCAACTACCTGGACAGCTCTGAGATTCTGGGGCCGCTCCGCAACAAGTGCTGCGTGATCCCCTTTGGCATCGATCGCGAGCCGTTCCTCACCAGCTCGCGCGAGAGCGCGCAAACCTTGCGCGCCACCTGGGGCGACGGGCCGGTGCTCCTGTTTGTCGGCGTGCTACGCTACTACAAAGGGCTCCAGCATCTCATTCAGGCCATGCCACGCATATCGGCCAGGCTCGTCGTTGTGGGTGAGGGACCCTTCGGCCCCGCGCTGCGTCAGCAAGTCTGCGACCTGGGCTTGAGCGCAAAAGTCGTGTTTGCGGGGCGGGTCTCCGATGCGGAATTGCCGACCTACTATCGGGCTGCGGACCTTTTCGTGCTGCCGGCCAGCGAGCGCAGTGAGGCCTTTGGGCTGGTGCAGGTGGAGGCCATGAGCAGCGGCCTGCCCGTGGTGAGCACCGAGCTGGGCACTGGCACGAGTTATGTGAATCAGGATGGCGTGTCTGGACTTGTGGTGCCGCCTCGGGATCCACCCGCCCTGGCAGTGGCCATTATGCGTCTGCTCAGCGATGATGCGCTGCGCGACCGTCTGGCGTGTGGAGCACTGGCCCACTCGGCCCACTTCTCGGCCGAGCGCATGCTGGCTGAGATCGAAGCCGTGTACCGCGAACTGCTCCCCTAGAGCAACCTGTCTGCGTCAAGCGCAGGCTCGTCGCGCTCGGCGCCGGCGGGACCGAAGGCCGGTATTTGCCTGTCTCCTGCAGGTCAGGTAATATCCTCTGTGCGTTTGAACAGGCATCAGAGGGGACTGGATGCAGACCAAGCTCAGCGTCCTATGCGACAAGATCATCGAGGCCGGATGGCTGCTTGCTTTGGTCGTGGTGCCCCTGTTTTTCAACGTTTATTCCAGTCGCGTCTTTGAGCCAGACAAGCTCGCCCTGCTGCGTACGATCGCGCTGGTGATGGCCCTGGCTTGGGTGGCCAAGTGGGCGGAGGGCGCGCCCTGGCAGGCGCCGGTCGAGGGCTCAAAGGCGTCAGGCTCATGGCTGCGACGGCTAAAGAGCACACCTCTGGTCTTGCCGGCGTTGGCGCTGACCCTGGTCTATCTCCTGACCACGATCACATCCGTGGTGCCGCGCATCAGCTTCTGGGGCTCGTACCAGCGCCTTCAAGGCACCTATACCACGTTGAGCTACCTGGTCATCTTCTTTGCTTTGCTCGGGCACCTGCGCCGTCCCGAGCAGCTGCGCCGCATTTGGATGACGATCATCCTGACCAGCTTGCCAATCTCGCTCTATGGCTTGGTGCAGCATTACGGCCTGGATCCTTTGCCCTGGGGTGGTGACGTGACCTTTCGCGTGGCCGCGAATATGGGCAACGCCATCTTCATCGGGGCCTATCTGATCATGGCCATCCCCCTCACGCTGGCGCGCATCCTCCAGCTTCAGCGCGAGGCAATCCAGGAGGAGAGGTCCGGGATTCGCCTGGGCTTCACGCTGGGTTTCTGGGTGCTGCTCGCCGCTCAGACCTGGAGCTGGGCGGCGTTGCGCTTTGAGCGCGGCCTGCCTGCGGGTCTGCTCATGCTCGTGATGCTCGCCCTAGTGGGCGTATGGTTGCGGCGCCCGCTAGGGCGCTTTCTCCTCCTGGGCGCCTACGGCCTGATCCTCAGTGTGCAGATCACCTGCCTCTTTTTCACCCAGAGCCGTGGGCCTCTGCTCGGCTTTCTGGCTGGGCTGGTTTTTTTCGGGTTGCTCTATCTCCTGACGCGCGGCTGGCGCCGCATCACGGCCCTGCTCGTGGCGGTCGCCGCCCTCGCTCTCTGCCTGCTGGTCATCATTAACCTGCCGGGGTCGCCCCTAGCCGCCGTGCGAAAAGTGCCCTAC
This sequence comes from Anaerolineae bacterium, assembly GCA_016928125.1. The sequence goes on along the minus strand of JAFGLK010000426.1, from coordinate 6,448 downwards.
ATCGGGCGCCTGGGACGCATTCTGGAGCTCAACTCGGGTACGGGCAAGGTGCGCGTCTTGATCTGGGAGGGTGCCCTGGAGATGCTCAAGGCCCAGCCTTTGCGCGCGCTCATCGGCTATGGGCCCGAGGCCATGTATGTGGCCTACAATCCCTACTATCCGCCCGAGTTGGCCCACTATGAGGCCCGTAACGCTTCTCCCGATCGCTCTCACAACGAAACCTTTGATGCCCTCGTGATGACGGGCGCCATTGGCTTTCTCGTGTATATGGCGCTCTTTGTGGCCGTCTTTTATCACGGCTTGCGCTATGTTGGGCTGGTACGGGGGCCGACCGACCGGCGGCTGTTCGGCTGCCTCGGGGCTGCGGGTGCGTTGTTGGGCGTGGTGCTGCCCTGGACCTTGGATGGCTCCCTAAGGCTGGCGGGCGTGGGCCTGCCGCTTGGGTTGGTGGCCGGAATCACGCTGTATGTGGTCATCGTCGCCCTCAGGGGCGGGGCCGCGACCAAGGTGGAGCAATTCGCAGAAGCCGCGCCATCGCTGACTGGGTGGCGCCAACTGCTGTTCATCGCTCTGCTCGCAGCGATCGTCGCCCACTTTGTGGAGATTCACTTTGGCATCGCCATCGCCGCGACCCGCACCTACTTCTGGACATATGCAGCCCTATTGGTAGCCCTGGGCCAGGGCTGGGTGGAGGCGCCCGGGATCCTCGCCTCAGAGGAGTCGGTCGGTCTCCAAACACAGCCAGGCGGTCGCCGCCGGCGCAGCACGGGGCACACCCGGGCCAGGAACGTACGCTCCCAGGATCTCCAGAGCGGTTCCTATCCTCAAGAGAGCGAGGCACCCAACACCCAGGTCGAGGCGCTGGCATTGGTTGTTGCGTCCATCGCGATCACGTTGTTCTGGAACTACACGACCAACCCTCTGGGGCAGAGCAATCCGCTGGCGGTCTTGGCCACCGCATTCACGACCATGGCCGCCAAGAACCAACCCCACGTGACCAGCATGGGCCTGCTGGCTCTGGTGCTCACCTCGCTGGCCGCCGCGACCGTCGCCACGATCGCTGAGGTGGCACAGAGACGTGCGCCAGGCGCCGATGGGTTCTGGTGGCTTACGGCCCTGGGGCGCGTGGCGCTGCTCTGCGGCGTGGGCTCGCTCATCTTTGCGCTTGTGCACACGGGCGGCCTCGGCCCGGGCGCCAACATCGTCGGCCTGATCTATACTTACTATGTCGCCATCGCGCTTGTGTGGGCTATCCTGGCCTTGATGCTCTACCGCTCAGCGGCCAAAGCATCTCGGTTCGCGCGTGGGCCGTGGGCCTGGGCCTACGCAATCGGGCTTGTCGTCTGTCTGGTGATGATCGAGAACACCAATATCGCGACGGTCAGGGCCGATGTGCTCTACAAACAGGGCCTCAAGTATGACAACCAGGGAGCTTGGGATAGCGCGATCTACTACTACCGTGAGGCCATCGCGTTGGCGCCGCATGAGGATTTCTATTACCTTTTCAGCGGCCGCGCTTTGATGGAAAAGGCCAAGGAGGAGGGCGGGGCGCAGATGCGCCAGGCTTACCTTGAGGCATCGAGGGACGCCCTGCTGCGGGCGCGGGAACTGAATCCTCTGAACACCGATCACACCGCGAATCTGGGGCGACTCTACCGCACCTGGGCTGAGCTCGAAAGCGATCCGGCCGCCCGGCGTCAGAAGATGGAGCAATCGGCAGCTTACTATCAGCAGGCCCTTTTGCTCAGTCCCAACAACGCGCAGATCCACAATGAGTCGGGCCTGATCTACTTTCTGTTGGGCGACCGTGAACAGGCGATGGCCAGTTATGAGCGTTCGCTGGCTCTGGATCGGCAGTTCATGCAGACGTATATTCTGATGGGCGACGTCTACCTTGAGGAGCAGAACTGGGCCGCGGCAGTCTCGGTCTACGAGAAGGCCCTGGCGCTCGATCCGTCCTTTGTGCAGGGATGGAGCGCTCTGGGCTACGCCTACTCACAGATGGGCGCCTTGGACGAGGCGATCCGCGCCAACCTGCAGGTACTCGTGAGGCTTGGAGAGGATTACAGCACGTTCAAGAACCTTGCTATTCTCTATCGCGAGTCGGGGAACGTGGAGCAGGCCGTGGCCTATGCCGAGAGGGCCCTGCGACTCGCGCCAGAGGCGGAGCGACCCGTGGTTCAGGCGTTCATCGCCGAGGCGAGCGCCGGCTCGGGCGGAGGCGGGCCATAGCATGGTCCACTATCTTCTCATCCTGGCGAGCGCCTTTCTTCTGGCGGTGAGCGTGACCCCTGGCGTGCGCCGCTTGGCCGTGCGCTTGAACATCGTCGCCCAGCCCAGCGCGCGCAGGATCCATACCCGTCCCATGCCGATGATGGGCGGCGTGGCCATCTATGCGGCGTTCATCATCGCCCTGCTCATCTTTGGCGATCGGCAGTACGTACGCGAGGTGATTGGCATCCTGCTGGGGGCCACCCTCTGCTCCTTCATGGGATTGTGGGATGATCGCTCCGGGCTGAGCGCCCTGATCAAGTTGGTGGGGCAGAGCCTGGCGGCGGGGATTCTCATCCTCTCTGGCGTGCAGGTGCGCATCCTGCCATCCCATACACTGAACATCGCCGTGAGTATGTTCTGGATCGTGGGCATCACCAACGCGTTCAACCTGCTGGACAACATGGATGGCCTCTCCGGCGGGGTGGGGGCCACTGCAGCGGCATTCTTTCTGATGCTGGCGGCCATGAGCGGTCAATATCTAGTCGGGGCGCTGGCTGCGGCGCTCTTGGGTGGCTGCATCGGTTTTCTCGTCTACAATCTGAATCCCGCCAGCATCTTCATGGGCGACGCGGGCAGTCTGTTCCTGGGGTTTGTGCTCGCTTCCGTGGGCATCAAGCTGCGCTTTCCAGACAATGTGCACTTTGTCACCTGGATGATCCCGGTGATCGTCTTGGGGCTGCCCATCTTGGACACGACGCTGGTGGTGATCTCGCGTCTGAGGCGCGGCCTCAATCCGCTCACCACGCCGGGCAAGGATCATGTGTCGCACCGTCTGGTGCGCGTAGGCTACACACAGCGCGAGGCCGTTCTGATACTCTATCTGGCGGGCTGCGTCCTCGGTGTGATCGCCATGTACCTTACGCAGGCCACGGTCGCGGAGGGTTATGTGGTGGGTGGTCTGACGCTTCTGGCCGGAGCTGCGCTCCTCTGGCGACTAGAACAGGTGCCAGCTTCAGACGGCGAGCAAGCCGATAGCGCATGAGGGAAGGTCGCTGTGCTCACGAGAGAATGATCCCGTGAAGCTGTATAGGAGGGTTCTATGGTGAAGAAGCGAGATCGAATGGCGCGTCGCCGCCAGCTAGCCAAGACGCGTTCCACGAGTCGACGTCAGTCTGGGGCGGGTCCCAAGCCGAAGGCGCCCAAAGAGGAGAAGAAATCGGCCATTTCAGACCTGTGGCTGGCGGTCGGCATCGTGGTCATCATCGTGCTGGCTTTTGGGGCGCTCTACTATTTCACTGTCCGAAGGCCGAGAATGCCCCAGGCAGAGATCGAATCGGTGACCACCGCAGGGATGACATCGTGGCCAGCGCCTCCTGCCATGACCCTGGATCTCAGCAAGAGCTACCAGGCGGTGATCCAGACCGAGAAGGGGGCCGTCCGCCTCGAGCTATACGACGATCAGGCGCCCAAGACGGTGAACAATTTCGTCTTTCTGGCGCGTGAGGGCTTTTACGACGGCGTCACGTTTCACCGCGTGATCCCCGGATTCATGGCCCAGACAGGCGATCCCACAGGGACAGGCAGCGGCGGGCCAGGCTATCGATTCGAGGACGAATTCGATCCCGCCCTGCGACACGATAGCGAGGGTGTAGTGTCTATGGCCAATGCCGGCGCCAACACCAATGGGAGCCAGTTCTTTATCACCTATGGGCCCACGCCTTATCTTGACGACGTACACTCGATCTTTGGTCGCGTGGTGGAAGGTATGGATGTCGTGCGTGCCCTCACCCCGCGTGATCCGTCCGAGAATCCCAACGCGCCTGCTGGAGACAGAATCCTAAGCATTGAAATCATCGAACAGTAGCAGCGAGGCCGCGGCGCCAAAGGAGGATCAGGGCCGAGCCCCATCCTTCTGGCGCCGCTATCAGAGCCAGATTCTGGCCCTGTCCTTCTCCGTGGCGATCACCGCCTCTGTCGTGATCTTTCGGGATCAGCTCCTCGCCCTGCGGGGGTATGGCTACCTGGGGGTCTTTTTCATCGCGGTGCTGGGCAATGCCACGGTGTTTTTCCCTGTGCCGGGCCTGGCCGCTGTCTTTGCAGGCGGCAGCGTGCTCAATCCCACGCTGGTCGGGCTTATCGCCGGGGTCGGGGAGCCGTTGGGCGAGCTATCCGGCTATCTCGCAGGCTATGGCGGCAGCGCGGTGGTTGAGGATCGCTTGCGCTACGAACGGCTGCGAGGCTGGATGGAACGCCGTGGCTTTTTGACCATCTTTGTGCTCTCCGCCATCCCCAACCCGATCTTTGATCTCGCAGGGGTCACCGCCGGCATCCTCAGATTTCCGATCTCAAGATTCCTCTTGGCCTGTTGGCTCGGCAAGACCCTCAAGGCCTTCGTCGTGGCCTATCTGGGCTCGGTGTCCTTGCCCTGGCTGCTCGACCTGATCGGGCGCAGTTGAGCTCCAGAGATAGATCTCAGGCCCCGATCGAACCCGCGGCTCGTCGCGAGCCGCGGGGCGCCGGGTCCCTCACGCGCCGAGGGCCAGACGGGCGATGGAGAAATAGATCAAGAGCCCGGTGGCATCGACCAGGGTGCTCATGAGCGGGCCGGACACGAGCGCCGGGTCGATCTTGAGCTTGGCGGCCAGCAAGGGGAGCAACGCTCCCACACAATCAGCCCAAATGACGATGGCAAAGATGCTGCTCGCTACGACCAGCGAGAGCGCTGTCGAGTTGCCCCATGTGGCGGCTCGCACATACGCGATGATGGAGAGGAGAAGCCCTAGCACAAGCGAGGTGCGCAGTTCGTGCCAGAGCACTCGCCAACCATCTCTGAAGCTGATATCTCCTGTGGCGATGGCGCGGATCACGGTAGCGGTGGTTTGAGAGCCCGCGTTGCCGCCAGTGCCGATGAGCAGAGGCACAAAGACGCTCAGCACCACCAGCTGGGCCAGTGTATCCTGGAAGAGCCGCATGACGGTGCCGGTGAGCGTGCCGGTGACAAACAAGAGCATCAACCAGCCCAGGCGCCTCCAGGCTACGGCCAAGACGCCCGCCTCCAGATAGGTCCGCGACAAGGGCCCCGAGCCCGAGATACGCAGAATATCCTCGGTGGCCTCCTCTTCCAGCACGTCTACCAGGTCATCAACGGTGATGACGCCGACCAGGTGGTCGAGATCATCGACGACTGGCACAGCCACCAGGTCGTAGCGCGCCATCAGACGAGCCGCGGTCTCCTGATCATCGCTGACGCGCACGCTCAGCACCTCTGTGTCCACCAGCGAGCCCAGTCGGGTCGAGGGGTCGGAACGCAGCACATCAAAGAGACTGGCCACACCAAACAGGTGTTCCTCTTCGTCCACCACAAAGAGGTAGACCGACTCTTTGCCGGTTGGCATCCACTCACGCAGGGCCGCGAGCACCTGGCCAGCGCGCATGTTGCGCCGGAAGACAAGGTATTGTGAGGTCATGAGGCCGCCGGCCGTCTCGTCGGGGTGCAACAACAGCGGGCGCACCTCTTCGGGGTCCTGCAACTGAGCCAGCATGGCGCTGCTCAATGAGGGCTCGAGATCGCCCAAGAGATCGGCCGCTTCATCGGGCTCCATCTCTTCCACGATCTGGGCCAGATCGGCGACATCGATGCGCGTGGCTAGCTCCGCTGCATCTTCGTCCTCCAACTCCTCAAAGATGTCGGCCGCGTCCTCCGTCTCGAGCTGGGGCAGCAGAAGCTCTTGCTGGTCGGGGGCGAGCTCTTCGAACAGATCGGCCTGATCGGGCGGCATGAGCCCCTCGATCAGGCGAATGGCTGCATCGATGTCATCGTGCTCGAGCAGATACCTGACCTGCAGGAGCATATTATCAACGAGGTTCGCCTCCATGGTTCCTCCCTTTAGCGCTTACGGCTGTGGGCACCCTACACCAAAAGTGCCCACCGACCCCAAGCCCTCGGAGGATGGAGACCGGGCTGACGGGGAATGAGGCGCTAACGCCTCAGGGGTGGCTCACTTTGGGCAAGGCATCGCATTCTGGTCATCGTGCGTTGGTGGCCTGGTTCGTCCCCTTGGGGGCCACTTTGTGATGCCTCTTCCACCTTTGTACCTCTCTTATGGCCCCCCGCCTGGGCGGGGGGGCGTGTCGCGCACAGCACCTTCCTGTGTCACGCGCCTTGAGCGCAGACCCGCATATTCTAGGCTGCTCATAGGGTCTTGTCAAAGGCAAAACGAACCTTGGAGCAGAT
>JAFGLK010000425.1 GCA_016928125.1 Anaerolineae bacterium | reverse complement strand
TCGTTGACGCCGTCGCCTACCATCGCCACCGGGCCGTGCTCCTCGGTCAGCTCAGCAATCGCACGCGCCTTGTCCTCAGGCAGCAACTCCGCCCGGACGCTGCCGATCCCCACGCGGTCAGCGATCTGGCGCGCCCGGTGCCGGTTGTCGCCTGTCAGCATGACGACCTCCGCCGCCCCGGCCTGCCTGAGCGCGGCAATGGCCTCCGCCGCCCCCTCGCGCAGAGCGTCTGTGATGGCCAGATAACCGCGGGTGTCGCAGCACTCGTCCTCGATCACCACGGCCGTATAGCCCTCGCGCTCGGCGGCCTCGATCTCCTCACAGAGCAGGTCCGGGTGGCGCCCGTCGCGATGGTTGAAGGCGTGGCTTCCCACGGCCACGCGATGGCCGTCCACGGCGCCCTCGATGCCCATGCCGGGCGTGGAGGCCACATCGCCTACGACGCCCAGCTGCACATCCACGCCCAGCTGATGAGCATAGTCCACCACAGCCTGCGCCAGGGCGTGCTCCGAACGCCGCTCAATGGCGGCGCCCTTGCGCACCAGTTCGTCGCAGCTGACGCACGCCCCGCCGTTCGTCACGTGCCGATCGCACGCCATGCGGGTGACATAGGGTCGACCTTCGGTGAGCGTGCCAGTTTTGTCGAGCGCGAACACACGAATGCGCTCGAGTTCCTCAAGAAAGCGCCCACCCTTCACCAGCACCCCCGAGCGGGCAGCCCTCGCCAGCGCGCTCACGATGGTGATCGGCACCGAGATCACCAGGGCACAAGGACAGGCAATCACCAACAGGACCAGCGCTCGGTAGACCCACTCTCTCAGCGGTCCAAGGCCGATGAGCGCCGGGAAGAACGCGATCACCAGGGCCAGCGCCATCACAATCGGCGTGTAGACCCGCGCAAAGCGGTCCACAAAGCGCTGTGCGGGCGCCCGCTTGGATTGGGCTTCCTCGACCAGGTGCATGATCCGCGCGATGGTGTTGTCCTGCGCGAGATGGGTCACTCTGACGAGCAGAGAGCCATTGCCATTGATCGTCCCGGCGAACACGCTGTCGCCCGGCGCCTTGGATAGGGGGATTGACTCGCCAGTGATCGGGGCTTGGTTGACCGCCGACAAGCCCTCGACGATCTCCCCATCCATGGGAATGCGCTCGCCAGGGCGGATGATGATCAGGTCACCCACCTGCAGTTCGGATACTGCCACCGACCGCTCGCCATGTTTGTCTTTGAGCGTCGCCTCGTTGGGCGCCAAACCGACCAAATCGCGGATCGCCCTGCGCGCCCGGTCGGTGGTGTAGCTCTCGAGCAGCTCGCCAATCGAGAACAGAAAGACGGTCACCGCCCCCTCGGCGAACTCACCCACGATCATGGCTCCGAAGGCCGCGATGGTCATCAGGGCATTCATGTCCAGGCTGCGCGCCGTCCTGAGCGCCATCCAACCCGCCCGCGCGATGTAGATGCCCCCCAAGACGATGGACGCCGCATACAGCCCGTTCACGAGAGCCCGAGGGCCGTCCAAGAGACCCAGGATTGCGGCGCACAGCAAAAGGAGCCCGCCCACTCCGGTGCTGATCTCGCGGCGGTGGCGCTGCAGCCAAGGCCGCCAACCGACTTGGCCGCTGGCGGCCGCCTCAGCTACCTGATCTGGCCCGGGCTCGAGCTCATAGCCCATGGACGCCACCAGGCGCTCGAGCTGCGGACGAATCTCAGCCCCATCGTCCGGTGTCACCTCGATCGTCGAGGTGGTGAAGCTCAGCTGGGCCGTCTGGACGCCATCCAACTGCTGAACGGCCTTCTCAAGGCTGGCTGCACATTCGGGGCAGTCCAGGCCATGGATCTTCAACCGCACAGTATCTTGACTTACCATCTCGACTCCTTTGAGTGGCAGCCCGGCGAGGCGTCCCGACCCTTGCCTCACGTATGCGCGATATGCGCCAGGCCGATGTGGTAGAGCTGATCGATGTGTTCATCATCGAGCGTGTAAAAGATGTGCCGGCCCGACCGGCGGGCCGCCACAATGCGCATTTTGCGGAGCAGACTGAGCTGATGCGAGATGGCAGAAATGGACATCTCCAGAGCCTCGGCCAATTCGCTGACGCACAGCTCGTCACTGACGAGGGCCGAGATGATGCGCACCCGAGTGGGGTCCGCCAAGGCCTTGAACGACTCCGCCAGATGGCCAGCGATCCCCTCGTCGACCAGCCGCTCTCTGATACGGCCCAACTGCTCCGAACCCACGCTATGCTCATCGCTGCCTTTTAGCACAGCCATCTCCCCATCCCCCTGTATCATATGAAAACTTGCTCAATTATAGCATGTAAAAGCTCCGGCGTCAAGGATGGCGAAACCCAGCCCACGATGCGATGTACTCACATCGCGGCGGGGAAGGGGCAGGTTCCAGCCCGGCTTGTGTGCAGATCAAGGGGAATTGTCAGGCAGTAGCAGAGGAGGCGCGGCTTGATCGAGCGGAAGTCGCGGCGGAGCTACCTGTGCACTCGCAAAGCCCGTTGGGGTCAGACCGTGTCGGGACACGTCGGGCCTGTAACCTGAGATCTGGAGAGACCCGGGACATGACATGTAGCGAGCAGGCAGGTCTGTGCTGGGTTGAGTCGAGTATGGACTCAGCTTGACTGCGGCTCTCCATGCTGCGCGGGGCGATGCGCCCTCACGTGTCAGCCAGGATGGCGCGCAACACCAGCGCTGGCGTCAGGGGGATCACGCCAAACACAAAGAGGGCCAACGTGCGGGCCTCCTCGACCACGCTTGACCCAGCCGCCGGCTTGCCCAAGAGACGACTCACGAAAGCGTCCAGGGCGATGCCCACCATGGCCGCCATCCCGGCCAGGCGCACGAAGGCGATGAGGGCATCCGCCTGACTCTCGCCATATGTATCGGCAAGGAGGCGCTCCAGTTCCGGATCAGGGGCGCTCTGCGCCTCGGATAGGCACAGGGCATACTCCAGGGCCGGAGTCTCTATATCGGTCGCCTGAGCCAACTCGCCTCGCAAGAGGGAGCGGATCTCGTCCCGATCCAGGCCGTCGGTCAATGTCGCATGCCGGGCAAGCATCTCGGGCGAGGACCAGCCTTCAGCGCCGGCCACTGCCAGAACCAGCTTCTGCGCCAGCTGCCGATCGACCTGCAGATCGAGAAACAGCGAGCGCACGAGGCCAGGGTCACGCCAGAACGCGCCAAAGGCGTTGACGAGTCGTTGGCTATCGGTGCAGATCTGCCGCTCAAAGGGTGGACAGGTCTCCCTGGCTGCTCGATAAGCCCTGGTCAGTAGGTAGGTACAGCCCACGCCCGCCGCGACACCCAAACCCGTCCACCAGAACCTTCTGCCCTTGCCCACTTGCCCTCACCTCATCTTTGCCCTGTGGCGCTGGAGCCCGCTGTGGCTCATCAGCTTTGGATGACCGTCACTCGGTGATAGCGCTTTTTGCCTGCGCGGAGCAAAAGCACCCCATCCTCCAGATCGTCGAGGGTGAGCATGCGCTCCACGTCGCCAACGGCCTCATCGTTCACATAGGCGCCGCCTTGTTGGACGAGGCGTCGGCCCTCGCTGCGCGAACTGACCAGCCCCACGCGCTCGAATAGGGCCACCGCGCTCAGCCCAGGGCGCAGCTCCTCCTCGGCGATCTCTGTGGTGGGCACGGCATCGCCAGCGCCCTGGCCGCTGAAGAGCTGGCGGGAGGCCTCGCGGGCCAGTTCGGCCTCCTGTTCGCCGTGGCTCAGCCGCGTGGCCTCATAGGCCAGAACCTCCTTGGCCTGGCGGATCTCGGCGCCCTTGAGACTGCCCAAAGCCTCGATCTGATCCAGCGGCAGGAAGGTGTAGAGCTTGAGAAAGCGGATCACGTCGGCATCTTCCGTGTTGATCCAGAACTGATAGAAATCATAGGGAGAAAGCAAATCCGGATCGAGCCACACGGCGCCCTGGGCTGTCTTGCCCATCTTGGCCCCAGACGATGTGGTCAGCAGGGGAAAGGTCAGGGCGTACGCTTCGCCTCCGGTCACCCGCCGGATCAGATCGATGCCCGCTACGATGTTGCCCCATTGGTCATTACCGCCCATCTGCAGCACACAGTCATGGGTCCTGTACAGATGCAGGAAATCGTATGCCTGCAGGATCTGGTAGTTGAACTCGATAAAGCTCAGCCCCTCCTCCAGGCGCGCGCGGTACGTCTCCGCCGCGAGCATGCGGTTGACGCTGAAATGCCGTCCGATCTCGCGCAGAAACGCGATATAGTTGAGCGGCACCAGCCACTCTGCGTTGTTCAAGACGAGGGCCTTGCCCTCACTCAAATCGACATAACGACCGATCTGGGCCTTGATCGCCTCTAGATTGCGGTCGATTTGCCCCTCGGCAAGCAACTGGCGCATCTCAGTCTTGCCGCTTGGGTCGCCGATCAGGCCCGTTCCGCCGCCGACGATCACAATCGGCCGGTGCCCCAGGCGCTGCATGTGCGCCAGCGCCATAATCGTGAGCAGATTGCCCACATGCAGGCTGGTAGCTGTGGGGTCGTAGCCGATGTAGCAGGTGATCGGCTGCTCCATTGCTGCCGCCAGGCCGTCCGCATCGGAGACCTGTTCTACAAAGCCGCGCGCGCTCAGGACATGGAAAGCGTTGACCATGCTCCCCCTCGATTTGACATCCTCGATAACTCTCGTAGCATCAGTCAATGGTATGCTGCCATACTGCCTTTGTCAAATCGAAACAAACGGGATAAAGGCGCAGGAAACCAATAAAAGGCGGGCTCGGTGAGGGAGATCTGGCTACGCGCGTCATCTTGACCTGATAGGGGGCACCTTGGAGCTCTTGTGGCGTATCTTTGCCAACAACATCCTGCCGACCTTCCTGGTGATGGGCGCGGGGGTGGTGCTCGATCGACAGCTCCAAGTAGACCGCAAGCATCTGTCGCGCATGGCCATCTATGTGCTGACTCCTTGCCTGGTCTTTTCGTTGATCGCCAATTCGACGGTGGGCGCCGGAGAGTTCGGGTTGATGATCGCCTTCGCCCTGAGCATCACGCTGCTCATGTCCCTGCTGGGCCTGTTGGTGGGCCGCCTGCTGGGCTGGGACGGCAAGCGCACCGATGCCCTTATCCTGAGCATCGCCTTTCTCAACGCAGGGAACTTTGGCCTCTCGGTGGTTCTCTTTGCCTATGGCGATCCGGGGCTCGAACTGGCCAGCGTCTTTTTCGTGGCGTCCAGCCTGGCCACCTACACAGTGGCGGCCTTTTTCGCGAACCGCAGCAACGGGGGCAGCCTGCGCGCGCTGGGGCGGGTGCTGCGCCTGCCGGCTCCCTATGCCTTTGCCCTGGCCCTCATCATTCGCGGCTTGGGATGGCCCATACCGGAGGTCATCGACAAGCCGGTGGCGTTGATTGCCCGGGCCGCGGTGCCGATCCTGCTGATGATGCTGGGCATGCAGCTCTCGCAGACCCGCATGGGCAAGCGGGTCAAAGATGTGGCCGTCGGCGTGTTTCTGCGCCTGGTGGTGGGCGCGCTAGCCGCTGTGGGCCTGGCCCCCCTGTTCGGACTGACCGGCCTGGCCCGTCAGGTGGCCATCGTCGAGGCCTCCATGCCCACGGCAGTCAGCTCGGCGTTGGTGGCCATCGAGTTTGACGCCGACGCCGAGTTTGTCAGCAGCGTCATCCTGGTATCCACCCTGCTGAGCGCTATCTCGCTGACGGTTCTGATCTCGCTCCTCGGCGGTTGAGAGTCCAGGCCGTCAGAAGTCCCAGAACACCTTGGGCGCCGGGAGCCTCAGGGCCCGGTCAAGTTGGGCAAGCAGCTCATCTGGGCCATCCAGATCATCGGTGAAGGCCAACCCACTGGCCGGGCGCACGCCCAACCAGAGCCGGGTGAAGGCGTTCACCGAGGCTGTCAGGTCGGGCAGCGCGGCGTCATGCCCGGGCTCAGCGAACGAGCGCTCGCCGAGGGCGACCACATAATCGCCAGCCACCCCCCGCCAGGGCGAGTCGGCCTCGAGGTACTCGCCGATCGGGTCGGACAGCCGCAGGTTGAAGCGTAGGCGCTCGCCACAGGTGACCATCTGGGCGACACAGCCTTGCAGGTCGCAGATGCGCATCTGGTACCAAGCGGCGGCGCGCGTGCCTGCAGCGAACTCCGACTTGTCCGAGAGGCGCCGCTGTTTGAAGGGCTGCTCGATCAGGTCCTGCAATTGGACCCCCGGCGGCTCGACCATACGCACCGCATGCACCTGATCGCCAAGGCTTTTGAGCAGAGCCATCAGCTCGAGGAATTGCCTCCTGGTCTGGTAGCTCAACCAATACACGCTATAGGGCCCATGCTCTCCACCCTCGTTTGAGCACCAGAAGTGGTGCGTCAACTCACCGCTTGGGCCGTCCGTGTAGCCTAGTCCAAAGCCTTTCTTGGTCCACATCATCTCTGCGCGGGTGACCTCGGCCGGCCAGAGGGTGATGTTGCCGTGGCTCTGGCGGCGCGCCAGGCGTGAGGCGTGCACCCGCTCCCAGTCCTCGGGGGCGATGCGCTGGGGCGCACGAAAGCCGCCCAGGTGGCGCAGGCGCGCGGGATCAAAGGTCACGAGGTGCTCGTAGGCGGCGCAACCGAAGCCCAGCAGGTTGTAGAAGCCCTGCTCAAAGATGCCCAGGGCAGCCACCTGCGCCCCCCGAGCAGCGCTGTGGGCCACCAGGCGGGCCGTCAGGCGTCGCGCCAGGCCCTGCTTGCGAGCCACGCGACTGGTGAGCACGCCGGTGACGGCGCAGAGCGGAAGCGGCTGATCCAGATAGCGCAGACTGCCGGGGTGGCTGAGGACCAGACACTCGGGGCTCTGATCGAGCTCTGCGACCATGGCCTGGGCCGAGCCCACGAAAAGGTCCATAGCCTCGTCTTCCTCCTTGTCCTCCCCGATCCAACCCACCTCGCGCCAGATACGGCGAATCGCCTTCCGATCCAACGGCAGATCGAGCTCTCTCAACAGCGCCATCCCCCACTCCTTTGGCGAGCACTCCGCGGCTCGGCTCTGTTGCATGTACGGTCCCGGCGGCCACGGGGCCGCCTCGGCACTCACGGCCTCCCATTCTACCGACATACCCAGCCCGGTCAACATAGCAAGCGCACCAAACGCAGGATGCGCGTTTTGATCGGCTTTGGTATAATGCGAGAGGATTGATGTGTTGGATATACTCGTGCGCCCAGGGCGGCGATGGCTCGCCCGGCTCCAGCTGGCAAAGAAGGAGTGATGTAATGAAAGCGGTTGTGATGGCAGGTGGTGCAGGGTCGCGTTTGCGTCCACTTACCGTGGATCGCCCCAAGCCCATGGTACCGATGGTGAACAAGCCCGTCATCCTCCATATTCTCGATCTCCTGAAGCGCCACGGCATCACCGATGTGGTGATCACACTGCACTACATGGCCGAGACGATCCAGGACTATTTCGGCGATGGCCAGAGTTTGGGAATGAACATCGAATACTCGATCGAGGAGACGCCGCTGGGCACGGCCGGCAGCGTCAAGCAGGCCCAGCATCTACTGGACGACACGTTTATGGTCATCAGCGGCGATGCTGTCACCGATATCGACCTGAGCGCGGTCGCCCAGTACCATCAGGAGAAGAGCTCCAAGGCCACGTTGACCCTTTATCATGTGGCTAATCCGCTCGAGTATGGTGTGGTAATCATTGACAGCCAGGGATACATCCGCCAATTCCTCGAAAAGCCCAGCTGGGGTGAGGTGATCTCCGATACGGTTAATACCGGCATCTATGTGATCGAGCCCGACATGCTCGACTACTTCGAGCCCGGGATCAGCTTTGACTTTAGCAAAGACCTTTTTCCCATGCTGCTCGAGCGCGGCGATCCGATGTTTGGCTATGTGGCTGACGGCTACTGGTGCGATGTAGGCAACATCGACGAATATGCGCGCGCTACGGCTGACATTCTGCAGGGCAGGGTCAAGGGCGTCGATCTGGGCCACCACCTCTCCAGCGGCGTGTGGTGTGGCGAAGGGGTCGAGATCGCCGAGGACGCGCAGCTCTATGGGCCCGTATACCTGGGCACCGGGGTCAAGCTGAACCAGGGGGTGATCGTCCACGGTCCCACGGTGATCCAAGACTATTCCGTCGTCGATCGCTATGCCCATCTGGAGCGCAGCATTGTCTGGCGCAACTGCTACATCGGCGAGAGCGTGGAACTGCGCGGCGCCATCGTCGGTCAGCAGTGTAGCTTGAAGCGCAAAGCCGTCCTCTTTGAGGGCGCGGTGGTGGGCGACGCATCGATTGTGGGCGAGGGGGCAGTCATTCATCCCAGCGTCAAGATCTGGCCCAACAAGGAGGTGGAAGCGGGCGCGACGGTCAACACCAGCATCATCTGGGGCGCCCAGGGCCGCCACGTGCTCTTTGGGCGCTTTGGCGTCACGGGCCTGGTGAATGTGGACCTGACCCCGGAGATGGCCGCGCGCCTGGGCGCCGCGTTCGGCGCCTCGCTCCCCAAAGGCTCGACCGTGACGGTGAACCGAGATCCCAACAACAGCTCAAGAATGATCAAGCGAGGGATCATCTCCGGCCTGCCCTCCTCGGGCGTGCACGCGCTCGACCTACGCTACCGGCCCATCCCCGTGGCGCGTTTCATGACGCGCACCAGCGGCGCCGCGGGTGGGGTGCATGTGCGCCTTTCACCCTATGATAGCCGGGTGGTGGACATCAAGTTTTTCGCCGCGGACGGCCAGGACCTGGGCACCAATGTGGAGCGCAACATCGAGCGGACCTTCTTCCGCGAGGATTTCCGGCGCGTCTACCTGGACGAGATCGGCGAGATCAACTATGCCGCCAATGTCCGTGAGCTCTATCAGAACGCCTTTATGGCCGCCATCGACGCCGACGCGATTCGCGCGGCTAGCCCTTACATCGCCGTGGACTTTGCCAATAGCCCGACGGCTGAAACCTTTGCGCCTCTGCTGACCGATCTGCACTGTCGAGTGGTCGCCCTGAACGAGGCCGTCGATCCGGGCAAGATGTCCATCTCAGAGACCGAATTCCAGAGCTCACTCAAACAACTGGGCAAGATCTGCGGCGTCCTCGAGACGGCCATGGGCGTGCGTCTAGATGTGGGCGGCGAGCGGGTGTTCGTGGTGGATTGTGGCGGCGAGCAGATCCCAGGTACTCAGTTGGCGTTGGCCCTGGCCATCATGGCCCTGCGAGCCAATCCAGGCGGCGTCCTGGCCGTGCCTGTGTCGATGCCTGACGTGTTCGAGCGCATTGCGCAAGAACATGGCGGCTCTGTCATCCGCACCAAGGTGAATGCCCAGGCGATGATGCAGGCGGCCAACAATCGAGAGGTGATCATGGCCGCCGATAGCAATGGCGCTTTCATCTGGCCAGGGTTCCAGCCCTTCGTGGATGGCATGATGACGGTGGCCAGAATGCTCGAGTACACCACGACCCAGGGCACAACGCTCATGGATGCCATCGCTGCGGTGCCGGAGTATCACATCGACCGTGGGTTCGTGGACTGTCCCTGGGAGAGCAAGGGTACCGTGATGCGCCTGCTCAACCAGCAATACCGCGATCGCATGGCGGCCCAGATCGATGGCGTCAAGATTCAATTGGGCGACGAGAAATGGGTGCTGGTGCTGCCCGACCCGGACCGCCCCCTGTTTCATGTGCATGCTCAGGCCAGCTCGGCTGAGCAGGCCAGCGACCTGGTGGCTCGCTACCAGCGCATCGTTGAAGGCCTGCAGAGCTAGGCTCGCGCGTGGGCGCAGGCGGCGGCCCGAGCCAGACTGCCTGCGCCTAAGCGGAGGACGGGGCATCGGTCAGGAGGCGCAAGAGCTGGTCGGGCACGTTGTCGCGATACGCGCGCTCGAGCGCCACGAGCTGGGGATCGTGGGCGGCCAGTAGAGCCTGCAGGCGGCCCAAGAGCGCGGGCCGCACGATCAGGATGACGAGCCTGGGCCGGGCATCCGAAAGGCGGTCGAGGGCCGGAGCGAATCCGGCCCCCTGATTCAGCTCCAGCGGCCCGATCTCGTCGAGGATGGCCGCATCCAGGGGCTCGGCCAGGGCCCACAGGACCCGCTTCAGCGCCCAGGCCATGACCGCGGCGTCGAAGTAGTACGGCCCCACGCGCTGACCGGCTGCGCTGGATGCGGTGACCGTGGCCAGGCGGCGTCGCTCGCCGCTGGCGGGATCGAGCGCCTCGAATCCGGTCTTGACCCCGAACGCACCATAGGTGGCCGGGCAGAGGATCCCGCCGACGCGCAGGCCGAGTTCTCGCGCTCGCTCGCAAAAGCGCACACAGGCTGTCGTTTTGCCGGTCTCACGTGGGCCGGTCAAGAGCACCAGGTTCGAGGGATCCACAAGCGCCTCGGTCGGGATGATGATCATGGCGAGGATAGCGCAGACGATGACAGGAGTCAAAGGGTCTCTGAACGGACCGAGGCGTGTGATGGTCATCTGCCTCAAAAGGGAGCGGCGGTGTGCGACGCGGCTGGCCAGACGCTCGGTCCGGATGCATGAGAAGGGGGTATCGTGACAAACCACCGCTCGAGAGCGCTGCTCTCACTGTTTGTTGTGTTGCTTGTGCTGGTCATGGCGGGCCAAGTCATGGCCAGGCCGCAGGTCGCTGGCAAGCTCTTGCAGGCCAGCGTCGCGCTCGAGGGGCTTCCCGCGCTGACCGCGCCCGGTTCCACCATTCCCCTCCACTGGCGGGTGGAGGGCGGCGAGGAGATCGGGACAGCGGCCGTGTTCTGGGACGTGACCACGCATGCTTACGACAGGGCCTATCCCTATCGCACCGAGATGCAGCCCTACCGGGACAGCCGCAACTTTTACGACTATGTGGATGTGCCCCAAGACGCGCAGACGCTCTATCTGCGGCCCTACGTCTTCGTCGATGACGAGGCGATCTGGGGCCCGGAAAAGACGGTGCCCACCTGGCGCGGGGTCGATCTGGGCAGTCCATCTACCTACAGCGACGCCTTGGGCCGCTGGTGGGCCGCGGATCTTGCGTATGAGCACAACTGGTATGGCCTGATCGGGGGTGAGGCCTGGCAGACGGCGCAGCCGATTGCCGGCACCACCGACGATGGGCTCTATCAGCGCCAGCGGGTGGGGCTGAGCGGTTTTGGATGTTGGCTGAGCCATTCGGCGCTGAGCATGGAGATCGAGGTCGAGCTCCACCTGGCCGAACTGCTGGCCTCAAGCACCGGAGAGCGTGTGTTTGACATCCTGCTCGAGCCCGGCACGCCGCAGGAGGTCGTCGTGTCTGGCGTGGACGTTTTTGCGCAGGTGGGCGCGTTCAGCGCCCTGGTCATCACCCGCACCATCAGCGTGCAGGACCAGCATCTCGACATCGCCTTTGTCCCCATCGTCGGCGAGCCGATCCTGAACGCCATGGCAGTGCGGGGCATCACCGGCGTGCCCCAGCGCCAGACTAATCAGCGCATCGCCTATCCCGAGCATGACACCTACGTGCTGAGCACGGGCAACTATCGCGACGCCGAGACCGTGCGCATAGGCGGCGAGGATCGCTATCATGGCGGGTTGCGTTTCTTTGAGCTGCAGGTGCCTCAGGGAGCACGCATCAACCATGCCGAGCTGTGGGTCACGTCGGTGATGACCTACTACCACCAGGTCGACCTCACTATCTATGGCGAGGCTGCCGATCAGTCGCTCGACTTTCAGCAGGGCGCCCTGCTTACGGAGCGCCCCCGTACGGAGCATGCCGTGCCCTGGGTGATCACCGAGTATTGGCTCGCCGGACAGGTCTACACCTCGCCGGAATTGGCCGCGATCATCCAGGAGATCGTGGACCGGCCGGGCTGGCGTGAGCGCAACGCGCTCACGCTGATGCTCATCGCGGGCGAGCCCGCGCTGGAGGGGCTGCCCCCGCGCGAGCTCTGGGCAGCTGAGGGGTCGTATGAGGATCGGGCCGAGCTGCTCATCGATTATACGCCGCGGGATCAGTTC
>JAFGLK010000424.1 GCA_016928125.1 Anaerolineae bacterium | reverse complement strand
GGATGAAACTCAGCCGGGTCATCGAAACGGATGTGCTCGTGGTGGGAGGTGGCGGCGCGGCCTGTCGTGCCGCCATCGGTGCCTATGACGTCGGCGCCGTAACGATCCTGGCTCTCAAAGGGCGCTTGGGTGCTTCGGGCGCCACCGTGGCGCCAGGGCTTGCCGTGGCCTGGCAGGCTTCCGACGACTGCGCTGGGCCAGAGGACAGCCCCGAGGTGCATCTGAACGATATCCTGGAGGCCGGGCTGGGCATGGCCGACCCGCGCCTGGCGCGCATCCTGGCCTATGAGGTCGTGGAGCGCATGCAGGAGCTGGAGCACTGGGGGCTGCGCTTCGCGCCCGATCCGGAGGGGAACAAGCGGCATTTCACCGCCTATTCCTGCTTCGGGACGCAACCCCGCGCCCACACGATCCTGAATTCGGGGCATGGGCATGCTGGCGATATCGTGGTGGTGCTCAGACGGCAGCTCGAGCGGCGGCACATTCCCGTGCATGAGCACACCTTCGTCATCGATCTCTTGGTGGATGGGAACCGCTGTGTAGGCGCCCTGGCGCTGGACCCGGATGGGCGGCTCATCGTCTATCGGGCCGGCGCGGTGGTGTTGGGCACGGGCGGCGCGCGCCAGATTTACCCGCCGGCCGGAGCTCATCGCATCGATACCACCGGCGATGGATACGCTATGGCCCTGCGCGCCGGCGCCGAGCTGACCAACATGGAGTACGTCCAGTTCATGTTGGGTATGCTGCCCAGCGAGCACAGACTGCAGGTCCCCGGCGATTTCTGGGCCCTCTACCCCCAGGTGCGGAACCGTCTCGGCCAGGATGTCTTGGCGGACTATCTTCCGCCAGGCGTCACCCGCCAGGAGGCTATGTGGGCGCGCACGCTGCACGCACCCTTCTCGTGCCGCGACGCCTCCGGTTGGCTGGATATCGCCATCTTCACCGAGGTGCGCGAGGGGCGGGGCACGCCCCAGGGCGCACTGTGGGTAGATTTCAGCCAGGTCGATCTCGGCGCGTTTCGGCCCTCGCGGCCCATGCATCGTCCCCAGGACTATACCATGCCCGTGATCCTGCCCGCCGGCTGGCTCGAGGTGCGCAGTACCGCCCATGCCATCAATGGAGGCGTGCGCATCGATCCACAGGGCCGCACCTCGCTGCCGGGCCTCTATGCGGCTGGCGAGACGGCCGCTGGACCCCATGGCGCGGATCGTCTGGGGGGCGGGATGGTGACCAACTGCCAGGTTTTCGGCGCCCGTGCGGGGGCTTTTGCCGCCCGATTCGCGCTGCAGAGCGGGCCGCGGGAGCTGAGCGCTGCGGCACTGGACGGTCCCCTGGCCCGCCTGGGGCGCTATGGCCAGGGACAGGGCTCGTCCGAGGAGGTGCTTGCATCGTTGCAGCGCATCGCAGGTCGCCATCTCATGGTGGTCAGAAACCGGGCCGGCCTGCAGCATCTCATCGCACAGATCGAGAGGCTGCAGCGCGTCGAGCTGCCGCGCTGTGACGTCTCAGCGCCGGATGAGCTGCGCCGCGCCCTTGAGGTGGAGAACTCGTTGCTCACCGCCGAGCTAATGGCTCGGGCTGCGCTGATGCGCCAGGAGAGCCGTGGCAGCCACTTTCGCGAGGACTATCCAGCTCGCGACGACGTCCGCTGGCGCGTCAACATCCTTTTTCGGCAGATCGCTGGCAAGCTGCGCCAGACGACGGGCGGGCCCCAGCTTGAGTAGGCCGCGCTGACAAGCCGTCCCCGTGAGTCGGTCGAGGCATCACGCGCCCAGAGGCCTCTGCGCGCTACGCGGCGCGTCTGGCCGCCTGAGCCTGCTCCCAGGCGATCGCCTTGCGCATGGCGATGATTCCGTCTTCGGGGGCCAAGTCTCGGCGCGATATGGCGACGCAAGCTCTACGCCCTATCTCAGGCTACACCGTGAGCAACTCGGCGGCCGGTAACGGGATGGTCGGCCGCCCTCGCAGGATGCCTGTGCGCCAGGTCTGGAGCATCTTGGCCTGCCACGGAGCCGGGTTAGGGCTCCATTCGTGCGAGAAGACCGTGTGCATGAGCAGCCGACGATAGTCGACGAAGATGGGCAGCCTCAGGAGCCATTCGGTTCCGAGCGCATGTTCTGCGCGATAGCCTCGCATCAGATGCCGCAGAAAGCGCAAGGCGAACTCGGTCGGGGTCTCCATCCGCGTGGGAAGACGCATCCAGAGGGCGTGGAAAAGCGCGATGCCGATGTCCGTGGCGAACCAGTGATAGGCGCAGACGTCAAAATCGATGATGGTCAGGGTCTCGCCAGGGTCGCCGTCAGGGAGAGGCTGAATCTTGATCACGATGGGTCTCAATGCTCGCTGGGCGGCATAGACGGCCCCGTCCATGCCCCCGAGCGACTGCATGGCCGCGGGATCTACGCCAAACAGCTCCGCCGCCCTCTGTTTCACTGCCGCTTCTACTTCCACAGCCCGCTCCTATGACCCCTTACCGTGCGCCCCGCCTCAGCGCGTGTCGCGCTCCAGATCCAGCCAGGCCCGCTCCTCCGGCGTCAGGTGCACCTCCAAGGCGGCGACGTTGGCTGCGAACTCGTCCGCGTTGGCCGCCCCCACGATGGGATAAACCTGCAGGGGCGAGCTGAATAGGTAGGCCAACACCACCTGCGGTACGCTGAGCCCTCTTTCCTCAGCCAGCTCCCAGGCGCGATCGAGTCGCCGGAAGTTCACCTCATGGCAATAGGCGGTGCGGCAGGCGCGATCCAGACTCGCCTGCATGGACGCATAGTTCGCGCGGGTGATGCGGCCTGAGAACAATCCACGCGCCAGGCTCGAGTAGGCAAAGACCGGCAGCTGCTGCGCTTGGTACCAGGCTCGGGCTTGGCGATTCGCAGGCCCGCTGATCGAGACGCAGCCCGGACCCCAGGGATCCAGCACCTGCTCCGCCAGGCCATAGTTGGGGCTACTGGCTGCAAAGGGCGCGCAGCCATGGGCTAGAGCATACGTGTTGGCCTCGGCGATGCGCTCGTGGGTCCAGTTCGAGCCGCCATAGGCGCGGATGCGCCCCGCTCGGCGGTGCTCATCCAGCGTCTCCACAATCGGCCCCACGGGCACCGAGGGATCATCGCGGTGCAGCAGATAGATGTCCACATAGTCGGTCTGCAGACGGGCCAGCGAATCATGCAGATCGCTGGTCAGGTCGAACGGCGTGACGCGGCGGCGATCCCAATTGTGATGGCAGCCCTTGGTCAGGATCGCCATCTCCTCGCGGTTGCCGCGGGCCTGCATCCAGAGGCCGATGCCCCGCTCGCTCTCGCCACCGCCGTACACGTGGGCTGTGTCCAGCGTGTTGCAGCCCTGCTTAAAGGCAGCATCCAACAAGGCGTCGCCGCGCTCGCGCTCTTGCGCGCTGACGATCATGGTGCCCAACACCAGGCGCGAAACCTGCTTGTCTACGCCCGCGACGGTTCCGTATTGCATGGCGCGCATAACCCCTCCATGAGCGATGGACTGCGCTTCCGAGGATCGCCATACTCGTGGCGCCCCGTGCATGGGTGATCATACATCGGGATGGGCTCGCTCGCCAATGCGGGACAGCGTCCAGTCGACTGGGATCTCAGGGCGATGGCTCGCCCAATGCGTGACGCTCCCTGCGCTTTGAGACTCGGTGCCATCTTATGTTGGTGACAAGGTGAAGGGGCACTTGCCAAGAGAGGGCTCTGCGATCATGCTGTGAGTGGCCACACACACAGGAGAGATCGGAGAGCCCATGAACATCGTAGCGCGAGCGCAAGCATTTGTCGAGCACCTGCGGGAGCTGGCAGGGCGCACGGCCGTTGATTGGCAGGTGTGTCCGTACTGTGGAGGGAGGGACACGATCCGTTGGGGGTACTACCCGCGACACCCTTGGTGTTTTTCAGGACGCAAGGTCGTGTCGGTACCGCGGCATCGCTGCAAGCCCTGCGGTCGGACGTATTCAGAGGAATCGGCGTTGCTGGTGTATAAGAGCTGGTATGCGCGGGAAGTGCATCGTTGGGCGGTAGATCTATGCGAGCACGGGAAGAGCTCGTTACGGCGGGCGGCGGAGTGTGTGCGTTCGTGGCTGGGACGTCAGGAGCGCTGGTTGATATGGCGGCCATTGGATCCGGAACCGGCGACCGAGGGGCGCTGTACGCTGAGTGCCAGCACGGTATGTCGCTGGCAGGATCGGGCGGGGCAGGAAGCGGAACGCAGTGTGCCGGGCCAGATGCAAGGGATCGCCTGCTCGGGCGAAATGGGCACGGATGGGTTATGGGCCCGGCTACAAGGCGGGGCCAAGCGGGTGGGACTGTTGCTGGTGGATTATGTGAGCGGCTTGGTCTGGCCGCCGGTGGTCGTGACGGACGAAGAAAGCGCCAGTTCATGGGCGCAGCTTTTCG
>JAFGLK010000423.1 GCA_016928125.1 Anaerolineae bacterium | reverse complement strand
GGGCTATGAAGTCGGCCCCGACACGGCGATCTACATCCCCGGGGGGACCTGGCACCGCATCACCAACACCGGCTCGGAGGATCTCGAGTTCTTGACCCTCTGGCCGCTCGCGCCCCAGGGAGAGGGCATCAATGGCGTCTATGACGGGCGCTTGCGCGCCTGGGGCACCAGCTTTCGGCTGGTGAACGAGTAAAGCAAATAGCGGGGCCTGGGGACGCTCTGTGCATCCTCAGGCCCCGTTCTGTTTCTGAGCCCCTTGGTGGTGGGGATCCTTCTTGCTACAGGGCGAGCGCGGCCTCCCTGGCCTTGAGCAGATCGGGGTCCATGGCGCGCAGCGACGTCGCGCTGCCGCGCATCTTGGGCAGCGTCTCGCTGATGTAGAAACGGGCCATCTCGCGCTTGTGCTCCGAGAGAGGCGCGTCGCGCAGCATCAGCCAGCTATTGACCACATGCACGGCCATGTCGGCCAGATCCTGGCTGTAGTAGTCGATCACCTCGCGGTCCTTCTGCTCCTTGAGCAGATCGATACAGGTGATGAACTCGTCGGTGGTTTGCTCTAGCTGATGCTTGAGCGGGGCCAGCTCCTCGCCAGGGTCCACTGACGCCCAGTCGTCAAACAGGCTATCCAGGGTGTGGCCCAGGATGCCCCCCAAGGCGGCCACGATCTGGAGTTGGCTGGTGCCCTCGTAGATGTTGGTGATGCGCACGTCGCGATAGTGGCGCTCGACGCTGAACTCGCGCATATAGCCGGTGCCACCGTGGATCTGGATGGCCTGATCGCAGACGCGGTTGCCCATCTCGGTGGCATAGTATTTGCCCAAGGGGATCAGCACGCCCGCGATACGGTCCGCCTGCCTGAGGCGATTGCGCTCCTCAGAGGTGAGTGTGCCTGTCTCCTGGCGGCGCTCGTAGGCCTTCTTGAGATCGACCCACTGGCTGCCCTCGGCCAGGAGGGCGCGGGTGGCCTCGATCTCGCCGCGCATCGAGAGCAGCATGCGATAGACTGCCGGAATCTGCAGTATCGGCTGGCCGAACTGGATGCGCTTTTCCGCGTATTTGTACGCTTCGCGGTAGGCTGCCTCGGCGATGCCCAGGGCCTGGGCCGCGATAGCCAGGCGCGCGCCATTCATCATCGCCATGCCATAGCGAATCAGCCCGAAGCGCCGCCGGCCCACCAGGTAGGCAGGCGTGTTGTTGAACTGCAGCTCGCAGGTGGGCGAGGTATGGATGCCGAGTTTGTGCTCGATGCGTCGAACGCGCACCGTCTCGTCGGCCTCGACGGCATAGAGCGACAAACCGCGCGCATCGGTCGTGTCCTCCTCGGAGCGCGCCAGCACCAGCAACACATCCGCGCAGCCGTTGGTGATAAAGCGCTTGACGCCCGTGAGCCGCCACGTGCCCGTCTCCTCGTCCAGCGTGGCCCGGGTCTGCACCACGCCCAGATCGGATCCTGCGTCGGGCTCGGTCAGGGCCATCGCCCCGGTCACCTCGCCGCTGGCGAAGCGCGGCAACAGGCGCTGCTTGAGAGCCTCATCGCCGAATTCGGCCACCGTGGCCGAGATCTCTTGCAGGCCGAACAGGTTCATCAGGCCCGCCTCGGCGCGCGAGACGATCTCGACCATCATCTGAAAGATCGTCTCGGGCACGTTCAGCCCGCCATACTGCCAGGGGATCATGGGGCCCATCAGCTCGGCCTGGCGTAGCAGCGCCATCGCCTCCTGAGTGGCCGCGGCGTAGGTCACACAGCCATCCTCGAAATGGGCGCCCTCTTCATCTGCCTCGGCGGCGCGCGGCGCGACGTACTCGCCGCAGATCTCGCCCAGCACCTCAAGCTGCAGCCGGTAGCTGTCCATGGCGTCGCGATAGTTGCGCGGCGCCGCGGGGTAGGTGTCATGGTATCGGTAGCCGTCCTCCAGCATCCCGACGGCGCCGCGCAGATCGAGCTGCGCCAGACGGAATTGCAGGTCGGCGTTATCCGCGAAGAAATTCTCAGGCATGCCGATTCTCCCTACTTGGCGTTCTCGCGATAGGCGCGGATCATGCGGGGTACAACCTCGTTCAGGTCGCCGACGATCCGATAGTGGGCGATCTCAAAGATCGGTGCGTGCGGGTCGTTGTTCACGGCGATGATCTTGCTCGATTGGTCCATCCCGGCCCGGTGTTGCACCGAGCCCGAGATGCCGATGGCGACATAGAGCCGTGGGCGCACCGTGACGCCCGTCTGTCCCACCTGGTGATCCTGCGAGATGAAACCCGCATCCACGGCGGCGCGCGAGGCGCCCACCTCGGCGCCCAACACCTCGGCCAGATCGTAGATGAGCTTGAAATTGTCCTTGCTGCCCACGCCCATGCCGCCGGACACGATCACGTCGGCGTGCTTGAGATCGCAATCGGGCAGGCGAATCTCACGCTCGAGCACCTGCAGCGCCAGGTCGCCCTTCTGGAAGCGGGGCTCGACGCGCTCCACCACGCCCTGTCGGGTCGGGTCGGGCTGGCCCAGATGCATGACCCCCTCGCGCACCGTGGCCATCTGGGGGTGCATCTGGGGATTGACGATCGTGGCGATCACGTTGCCCCCAAAGGCCGGCCGAATCTGGTATAGGAGATCGCTGTAGACCGTGTCGCGGTACTTGAAATCCCCGATCTGGAGCGCCGTGCAATCCGCCGTCAGGCCGGCGCTGTTGGCGCTGGCGATGCGGGGCGCCAGGTCGCGGCCCACGGGGCTGGCGCCAAAGAGCACGATGTAGGGATTCCGCGCCTTGATCAGCTCGATGATCACCCGGGCATAGGGCAGGGTGCGATATTGGGCCAGCTCGGGATGGTCGGCCAGCAGCACCACGTCAGCCCCGTATTGGATGATCGTTTCGCTCAGATGCGCGATCTCGTGCCCGCACAGCACCGCGTACACCTGGCTATCCAGCCGGTGCGCCAAATCCTGGGCTTTCGAGAGCAACTCCAACGAAACCGGAGCGATGCCGCCCAGCTCTTGCTCGACAAAGACCCAGACGTTGCGACGATCGTTCATGCCTCTGTCATTCCTCACAGGATATAGTCCTCGACCAGTTCGTGGATGAGGCTGGCGATGCCCTCCTGGCTGGCCGCGACCTCTCTGGTCTCCGTTCCGCCCAGCACGACATAGTCCACCTTGAGCACCTTGGTGGGCGAGCCGGCCATCCCGAGGCGCCCCTCTTCCGCGCCCACGTCCGCAGCGGACCAGACCTCGATCTTCTGGCCGCGCTCGGCTAGGTAGGCGTCCAGAGCCTCCTCGTTCTCGAACTCGGGCCATTTGGCCAGAAGGTCGGCATAGTCAAAGGGCGTGGCGGCCAGCTTGTAGGCCATGGCGCGGCGCACCGAGGGCGGACGGGGGTTGTTGGCTGTGCCCACCACCGTGAGCAGGCAGGGCAACGTGCAGCGCACGGTCTCGCGGCCCAGCGGCAAGGCTCGCCTGGCCAGGATCTCGCCCCTCTCGAGTGAGAGAATCGCCTCGGCGTAGGTGATCTGAGGCATGCCCAGCTTCTCGGCAGTCTGCGGGCCTACCTGGGCGGTGTCGCCGTCGATCGCCTGCCGTCCACAGAAGACCAGGTCGATCGGCGCGCCGGTCACCTCTGCGATGCGCTCCACCGCGCACCTGAGGGCGTACGACGTGGCCAGCGTGTCGGCACCGGCGAACTTGCGGTCAGAGAGCAGCACCACGCGGTCGGCGCCGCGATAGAGCGCGTCGCGCAGGATGTCGGCGGCCCGCGGGGGGCCCATGGTGAGGACCGTCACCTGGCCGCCATGCCGATCGCGCACCTGCAGCGCCATCTCGAGCGCGTTCAAGTCCTCCGGGTTAAAGATCGCCGGCAGGGCGGCGCGGTTCACCGTGCCGTCGTCGCTCATCGCCTTGCCAGAGATGTTGGCGGTGTCG
>JAFGLK010000422.1 GCA_016928125.1 Anaerolineae bacterium | reverse complement strand
GCTGTCGCCAGGGCGACCCAAATGCGCCGCCAGAGCCGTCGTTTGTTGACCTCCGACCAGATGGCGCGCATGGCCTCGCTGCCATAGCGCCAGGTAAAGGGCGAAAGATAGGTTGCATGTGTAAATGGCTGCATGGATACCATTCCGTTTGGCTGGCAGAGCCGAGGCCTGGCTTTGCGTCTAGAAGTCAGCCGCGGCCACAAGCCCATTTCTAAAGAGCCCGAGTCCCATCCCGCCGGACTCGCCACGGTTCCAGCGCGGGTGCTGTTGCGGGTAGATATGATCCTCGGGATGAGGCATCAGGCCAAAGACGTTGCCCGCGGTGTTGCAGATCCCGGCGATGTCATCCACCGAGCCGTTGGGGTTGGCTGGATAGCCTGCCCGCTCGCGCACAGGCGTCGTGGCGCTGGCATCGTCACGAGCTACGCCATCTTCTGGGGCGACATACTGCAGCGCAACCAAGCCCGTTTGCCAGAGCATATCGCGCGTGGCTTTGTCAGGCACAGCCAGGCGCCCCTCGCCGTGCGCGACGGGGCACAGGATGTCTTGATCCATGTTTCGCGTGAACAGGCATCTGGAGTCGGGCACCGCGCGCAGGCGCACCCAACGACACTCGAACTGGCCTCTGCGATTGAAGGTCAGGGTCACTTGCTGGGTGCGCCGATCGCCGGCTCCCTTGACCCCGGGCAGATAGCCCGCCTTGACCAGCGTCTGAAAGCCATTGCAAATGCCCAATACGGGCTTGCCCAAGGCGACGAACTCGTCCAGTTCGTCGCTGAAGCGATGATAGAGATCATTGGCCCACAGTCGCCCGGCGCCCAGATCATCTCCATAGGAGAATCCGCCCGGCACCACCAACATCTGGAAATCGGCCAGGCGGCGCGCCCCGCTGATCAGCTGGTTGATATGCACGATCTCGGGCTCGCCGCCCGCCAGCCGACAGGCCATGGCCGCCTCGCGATCGCGATTGGTCCCTGGGGCGTGCATGATCATGACGCGAGGCGTTCTCATGAGATGCTCTCTCCCTCATCGGCCAGATGTCCTCTCCAGGCGCTCTCGATCGCCGCCAGAGGCAGTGAGAAGAGGACCTCCCGATCGTTCGGCTCGGCAGAGGCGCGGGCGCTCCCAAAGGTGAGCGTCTTTTCCGCAGACACCTGGCCGACCCGCGAATGGGGAATGTCCCGCATGAGCGCCTCAAAGGCCTGCGCTTTCTCTGGGGCAACTTCGACCACATAGCGGCCATTCGACTCGGAGAAGAGCAGCCAGTCGTCTTTGGGCTCTACTTGTTCGTCACGCGGCAAAGCGTTCAAGGCGACACACGCCCCCATGCGGCCTGACAGGGCCATCTCGGCTACAGCCACTGCGACGCCCCCCTCCGAGCAGTCGTGACACGCACGCACGAGCCCTGCTACGATGGCGCGATGTAGAGCCTGAGCCGTCGCGGGCCCCGCCTGCGCCGCGCCCGGAACCGAGTTGCCTACCAGGCCTGCGGCGCGATAGTAATACGATCCGCCCAGCTCTTGGCGGGTGACGCCAAGCAGATAGAGATAGTCGCTAGCGACTTTGAGATCCATGCTGCAGGCCTCGCGGACGTCAGGCACGATGCCCATGGCTGAGATGAGCAGCGAGGGTGGGATGGCGACCTGCTGACCGGTGAGGCTGTCGGTGTACTCGTTGTTCAGACTGTCTTTGCCCGAGATAAAGGGAACGCCATAGTGCAGAGCCCCGTCGTAGCATCCTTTGCAGGCGCGCACCAGACCGCCCATGCGGTCGGGCAACAACGGATTGCCCCAGCAGAAATTGTCCAGGATGGAGATGCGCCCCGGGTCGGCGCCCACGCACACCACGTTGCGCACCGCTTCGTCGATGGCGCACACCGCCATGGCATAGGGATCGATCGCCCCATAGGCGGGGTTAAAGCCGCAGCCTATGGCGATGCCCTGCCACGAGTCGTGCACCTCCAGCGGCTTGAGCACCGTCGCATCGGAAGGCCCATCGTTGCAAGGGCCCACAAAGGGCTTGACGACCGTGCCGCCTTGCACCTCATGATCGTAGCGCCGAACGACATTCTCTTTGCTGCGCACGTTGGGATGAGCCAGGATGGCCAACAGAGCTTCGGCCAATGCCTGCCCACTGGGCGCTGGTGCCTCGGCCGGCTCGGGATAGGATGGCCGCTGCCAACGCGCCTGCAGATGCCGACGCGGCGTCCCACCGTGCAGAAAGGCCATCTGCAGATCGGCGACGGTCTGATGCTCGTAATGCACGTGCAGGCGACCATCGGCGACGAACCGCCCAATGACCACCATCTCGACCGAGTAGCCCGCGCAGATCTCGCGCAGTCGCGCCTCATGCTCGGGCGGCACCGCCATCACCATGCGCTCCTGCGCCTCTGACAGCCAGATCTCCCAGGGCTGTAAGCCATGGTACTTGAGCGGCACCCGCTCGAGCTGCACCTCCGCGCCGATCTCCTGGCCCATCTCGCTGACGGCGGACGAGAGCCCGCCCGCGCCGCAATCGGTGATGGCGGTGTAGAGCCCTTCGTCCCGCGCCACAAGCATGGCATCCAGCACCATCTTTTCGGTGATCGGATTGCCGATCTGGACCGCGCCGCCCGACGTCTCGCCCGTCTCGTCGGTGAGCTCAATCGACGAAAAGGTGGCGCCGTGCAACCCATCTCGTCCTGTGCGGCCGCCAAGGACCACCACCAGGTCGCCGGGTCGCGCACCCCGGGGATGCGAGCCCACCGGCGCGATGCCAAGGCAGCCGCAGTAGACCAGGGGATTCGCCAGATAACCTGGCTCAAAGATGATCGTGCCGTTCACCGTGGGGATGCCCATCTTGTTGCCATAGTCCTCTATGCCGGCGACCACGCCGGCATAGATACGCCTGGGATGGAGCACGCCACCGGGCAGATCGGCCATCGGTGTGTCCAGCAGCCCGAAGCAGAGGATGTCGGTGTTGGCAATGGGCCGCGCCGACACGCCCATGATATCTCGAATCACGCCGCCTACACCGGTGTTGGCGCCGCCGAACGGCTCGAGAGCCGAAGGGTGATTGTGAGTCTCGACCTTGAACGACACCTCATAGTCTGGCGTGAACGCCACGATGCCCGCATTATCCACAAAGGCCGAGCGCACCCATGGGGCCGCCACGGCCTTGGTCGCCGCCTGCAGATGGGTCCGGATCAGGCTGTCGATGCGCTCTCGCCGCGCGCCCTCGGGCCCGATCTCCTCGTAGTCAATCAACCCCTTGAAGGTCTTGTGGCCACAGTGCTCCGACCAGGTCTGAGCGAGGCTCTCCAGTTCGATGTCTGTGGGCTCGCGCCCCTCGGCCTCAAAGTAGCCTTGGATGGCTCGCATCTCGGCCAGGTCCAGCGAGAGAAGACGCTCTCGGGAGAGAGCCAGAAGCTCCTCATCGCTTTTGCCGCTCAACGCGATGCGCTCAGCCCGAGCCTCCACAGCAGGCGGCTCGACGCCCACATGGGGCGTCAACTGGCCGATGTGATAGTACTGGATCACGTCGTTGCAGAGCAGTCGCCGGGCGATCAGGTGCGCCTGATCTTCGTCCAGATGGCCGTAGAGCACGTAGCGCTGGCCTGTGGAGGCCGCTCGGAGGCCCGTGACGCCGATCAGATGGGCGTGGGCCAGCAGGTTGTCAGCCACCGTGTCGGTGACGCCATGCAACAGGCCCACCTCGATTGCCGTGGCCCCTGCTGGCGCCTCGATCGCCAGGGGGAGTTGACCAAAGCTCGCCTGCTGTACGATCGGGTCAACGAGCAACTCGGCGCATAACTGAGCGATCTGGGAATCCGTCAGCACTCCGCGCAGAAAGTATAGCTCTGAGCGCACCACCCGACGCACGCCCTCGATCCCCAGCGCTGCGATGTCATCGACATACCCATCGGTGACTCGCTCGCTGCCGCCCAACTCCGGGCGCTGCCCCTCTCTGGAGCACACCTCTACGCGATAGACACGATCCACAGGCTTTCCTCTCTGGGGCCTCTCTTACAGAGCCGCTGCCGGGTGAGCGCGAGGGTCGCTCGTCCCGCCCTCGCTATGGCTGAAACTGGTAGTTGGGGGCCTCTCTGGTGATCACGATGCTGTGAGGATGGCTTTCGACATAGCCAGCGTTGGTGATGCGCACGAACTGTCCTATAGTGCGCAACTCGTCCAGGTTGGCCGCCCCCACATAGCCCATGCCTGATCTCAAACCGCCCATCAACTGAAAGACGGCATCGCCCAGATTGCCTCGGTAGGCCACGCGCCCCTCGATACCCTCCGGCACGAGTTTGCCGCTGGGACTTTGCGCACCGGAGCGTCCATCAGAGCCCAGACTGATGAGGCCACGCATCGCTGGTCCGGCGGCCTGCGTGGCATAGCGATCGCGACCATAGCCCGCCCGCATGGCCGCCATGGAGCCCATGCCGCGATACTCTTTGAAGCGTCGCCCCTCATAGATCACCAGTTCGCCTGGGCTCTCATCCACACCCGCGAGAAGGTTCCCGAGCATCACTGCGCCCGCGCCGGCGGCCAGGGCCTTGGTCACGTCGCCAGAGTAGCGAATGCCACCATCGGCGATGATCGAGATCCCATGCAGGGCCGCCTCTTCTGCGCAGTTCATCACGGCCGTCAACTGGGGCATTCCCACCCCCGCCACAATGCGCGTGGTGCAGATCGACCCAGCGCCCACGCCGACTTTGATGGCGTCGGCGCCAGCCAGGATCAGGTCGCGGGTGCCTTCAGCCGTGACGACGTTGCCAGCAAAAATGGCTACGTCCGGATAGAGCTGTCTCAACTGCTCGGTCGCGTGTAGCACCATCGTAGAGTGCCCGTGGGCGGTGTCGATGGAGAGCACATCCACGCCCGCGGCCACGAGGGCCGCAGCCCGCTCCAGCATATCCGACCCCACGCCGATGGCCGCGCCCACCAGCAGACGACCGCTCTCGTCCTTGGCTGCCAGAGGATAGTCACGCTTCTTCTGAATATCCTTGACCGTGATGAGTCCGATGAGGTTAAAGCCCTCATCCACAAGGGGCAGCTTCTCGATGCGGTGTTCCTGCAGAATGTGTTGCGCTTCGTCGAGCGTCGTGCCGAGCGAGCCCACCACGAGGCCCTTGGCGGTCATGTAGGCGCTAACCGGCTTGCCGTCATCGCTCGCAAAGCGGATATCGCGGTTGGTCAGGATGCCGACGAGCTTTTTTCCCTCGGTGATGGGCACGCCCGAGATATGATAGTTGGCCATGATCGCCTTGGCCTCCGCCAAGGTGGCGTCCGGCGGCAGCGTGATCGGATCGACGATCATGCCCGATTCGGAGCGCTTGACCTTATCGACCTCAGCAGCCTGGGTTTCGATGGAGCAGTTGCGGTGGATGATGCCCAGCCCGCCCTCTCGGGCCAAGGCAATGGCCAGACGCCCCTCGGTAACGGTATCCATGGCCGCAGAAAGCACGGGTATGTTGAGCGAGATCTTGTCTGTGAGTCGCGTCGAGATGTCCACATTGGCAGGCAACACGGACGATTTGCCCGGAATGAGCAATACATCATCGAACGTGAGACCTTCTGACCAGTCTGAGATCGCGGATACCATGTCCTTGCCTCCTCTTGTCCCCCATGTCCGCTGCCTCACGTATCGCCGCGGCCAAAAGAGATTTCGCCTGCTCTTCGGAAGCCGGATCGTTCCCGGGAGCAGGCGAGCCCAACCCTAGATTGGCCAGCGGAGCGCGATCAGATCGTTGCGCTCCGCTCCTACGGAGATCAAATCGATTGGCACTCCCAAGAGCGCGGACACACGCTCGCAATAGGTGCGGGCGTTGGCCGGCAGGGCCTCCAGCGTGCGCGCGGAACTGATCGCATCATTCCAGCCAGGCATCGTCTCATAGATGGCGGTTGCCTCTGCTAGCGTTTCCATATCAAGAGGGTAGTCTTCCGTCGTGGAGCCATCTGGCATACGATAGGCCACACACATCTTGACCTCGTCCAGCCCGCAGAGCACGTCCAAGCGCGTCAGGGCCAGCCCTGTGTAACCATTGACCCGCATGGCGTACCGTAAGCAGACAATATCGAGCCAACCGCAGCGGCGACGGCGCCCGGTGGTCGTTCCATACTCCCAGCCCCGCTCGACGATCCAGTCGCCCACACTATTGTGTAACTCGGTTGGGAATGGCCCGGCACCCACGCGTGAGGTATAGGCCTTGACGACGCCGATGACCTCCTTGACGTGTATCGGGCTGACGCCCGCTCCCTGGCAGGCGCCGCCCGCCGTCGGCGAGGACGAGGTGACGTAGGGATAGGTGCCCAGATCGATGTCGAGCATCGTCGCCTGGGCGCCCTCCATGAGCACATTCTCGCCGCGCTGCAGGGCCTTGTGCACCAGAAGCGTCGTGTCGGTGACATACGGCGCGAGGCGTTCGATCGCCGGCGTATACTCGGCGATGATCTCGTCCGCGTCGAGCGGCTGCACGCCAAAGACCCTGGTCAGTTCGAGATTCACTCGCGGCAGGGCTACTTCCAGGCGTTGCCGAAAGCGCTTGGGCTCGACAAGATCCTGCATGCGCAGGCCAGATCGGGCGTACTTGTCGGTGTAGGCCGGCCCAATGCCCCGCTTGGTCGTTCCTATAGCCTGTTCCCCGCGCAACTGCTCCTCAAGCTCGTCGAGCAGGGGATGATAAGGCATCACCACGTGAGCGTTGCAGCTGATGTGCATGTTTTCGGTCGAGATGCCATGGGCGGCCAGCATCTCGAGCTCTTCGACGAGGGCGGGGGGATTGATCACCATGCCATGGCCAAGCACCGCGGCCACATGTGGCCGTGTGATGCCGGATGGCACCTGGTGGAGTTTGAGGACTGTGTCTCCGATAACGACCGTGTGGCCGGCATTGTTGCCGCCCTGGTAGCGCACCACCATGGTGGCGCGTTCGCCGAGATGATCCACGATCTTGCCTTTGCCTTCGTCTCCCCACTGGGCGCCGATGACAATCGTTGCTGGCATGATGCTCCTTGTTCCCTCTGGCGCGAGCGGCTGTCGAGCTCACAATCCCAGCGCCATGACGGCACGGGCTCTACGAGAGAAATATAAAACGCCCCCTCCTCCATCGCTAGATATCAGTAGAGGGGACGCCCCTGTCCGAAGACATGCTATTGAACACCTGCAGTATAGCACAATCCGCACCCCTTGACAAAGCTGACGCGGGCGAGACCATACATCGCCCGATGCGTCAGCCGGGCCAGGAGCGGATCACTCAAACGGCCCATAGCCACGCCACGATGAGCCACGGCAAGGGGCGCCAAGCCGATGTGGACATGCAGGCACACTGGGGCCTTGCCATCGCCGCAGTGGGCGGCGATAGCGGCCTCTCCGGGCAGCCCCTAGCGCAGGGGCGGCTCTCCCTGGATTCCTTCCGCCAGGGCCATGGCGGCCTCGATGTCCGCCGGGTCGCCCAGGAGCAGGAAGCGCATGCTGCCCTCGGCCCCGGCGATGCCGCCTGCGCCCACGGGGATGGCCTGGACGTTGCACAGCACGCTAAAGGCTTCGATCTCAGTAAAGATGACTCCCTGCACGGGCCACAACGAGTGCACCACGCCATGGCTCTGATCTACCTCGGCCAGGAGAGCGCTCGCCTCGGTGATGTCAAAGGGGATCTCTTTTTCCAAGCCGACCGGAATCAGAAGGCGCAGCTTGCTGCCAATGATGGCCCCAATGGCCCCTCCGATGGTGCCGCCTCGAGGGTGGCCGATGCTGATTCCCGCCACCTGGGCTCCGTAGTTCAGGGCATTGGCGCCCTTGATGTAGACATCGCCGGCCTGCATTCGCTCCAGGGCGCTGAAGCGATCGAGCTCCGGCGCGGGCTTGCCGTCCACGAGCACCAGATCGGGTATGCGCTGAACGTGCCACTCCGGTCGATCCTTGGCTGGCAATGTGCGCCCGCTGAGAAAAGTACGCTTGTCGATCGGCGCTCCCGTCAGCTCCTCGTACACATAGGCGTTCGTGCTGCCGTGGCCGATGACGATCACGCCTTGCTCCATCTTGTCTTGGATAAAGTCAAGCTGGGCCACGCCCTTGGCGATCAAACGCTTGGATTCGGCGACGGTCAGCACCACTTCGGCTTTCATCTTGCCTCCCTCTTTCAATCGACTGTGATGAGCTCTCGAATATCCTCGTAACACGCTGGGCCGATCCCCTTGACCTCCATGACATCGGCGGGATCCTGGAATGGTCCATGCTCCTCTCGATAGGCGATGATGCGGGCCGCATAGGTTGGGCCGATGCCAGGCAGACTGTCCAGCTCCTGTGCGGAGGCCGTGTTGATGTTGATCCGGGCTCCAATGGAGCTCAACACTGCCCCACCGGAGCCCAGCCTGCTGGGCGTGGGGCTTGGCGGCACAGCCAGGCCGATGTAGGGTATCCGTATCTGCTGGCCGTCGACCAGATGATCTGCCAAGTTCACGCTTTCAGCATCCGCGTCAGCGGTCATGCCGCCGGCGGCTTCCACAGCCTCCAGCCAGCGGCTGCCAGACGGAAGCGCATAGACGCCCGGTTGCTGGATGGCGCCCACCACATGTACGCGCATGGGGGCCACGGTAGGGACGGGCGTGCCGGTCGGTTCGTGGATCGAGATCGGTTCCACCTGCGGGCGGCGCTCATAGAACACCACGGCCCCGCAGACGATGATCCAGATCAGGGAGAGCAGAATGTAGCCCCGGTAGCGCGCAAGCAGTTCCATCTCCACCCAACCCATCCCGCTGAAGGCGCTCAGCCCGTGAACGCGCCCATGCCTTGCAAGCACTTATTGGCAGAAGCGGTAGACCACATCGAACAGGATCTCGAGCGCAAAACGCAGATTCTCCAGCCAGAGGCGTTCGTCATTGGCGTGCGCTCCGGCCCCCTTGATGCCCTCGGGCAGCGGCTTGGCTGGCACGAATCCATAGACGGGCACGCCCAGTGGGATCAGATGCTTGGCGTCGGTAGAGCCGGCACACTGCCAGGGCACCACCATGGCGCCGTGGCAGCGTTCGGCCACGACTTGGGCAATAGTCTCAAAGATGGGGGCATCGGTCGAGGATTCGAGCCCTGGCGAGTACTGACCGTCGTACAGCTCAATCTCGATACCGTCGCCCGCGAGGGTCCTGAGAGCCTGGACAAAGCGCTCATCGGTTTGGCCGGGGAGAATGCGCCCGTCGACATAGGCCGTGGCCACAGGGGGGATCACATTGATGCTCTGAGGATCGCCAGCCCGCAAGCCGGTAACCGATGCAGTGTCGTAGAAGAGGGCGCGGTGACGCTTGAGGGCCTCGTCCTCGAATCCCGCTGCACTCAGGGCCTCCTCGATCTGCCCGTTCTGCAGCAGCTGCACGACTCGCTCCTCCGTCTCTGCAGAGAGCGCTCGAGCGATGAGGCGCAGCGCGCGCTGCATGGTGTCGATCACCCGCACGCCCACATGCCCATCTCCCAGGCGGCAGAGCGCCTGGCTTAGCTTGAGCGTGGCGATATCGTCTCGCGGCTGAGAGGCGTGTCCTCCGGCGGCTTGGGCTCGCCACACGGTACGGCAGACGCCTTTCTCGGCCGATTGGCAGGTATAGAAGAGACGCTTGCCTGCCTCCAGTGCGCTGCCGCCTCCCTCATTGAGGGCGCAGGCGACATCAAACAGCGCGGGCATCTCGCGAGCCAGCCAGCCCATGCCCAGGCGCCCGCCATGCTCCTCGTCTGCAGTGGCTACGAAGAGCAGATCGCGCCTGAGGGGCTGCTTGAGCGTGGCCATGGCCAGCATGATCACCGCACTGATAGCCAGCATCTGCTTCATGTCGGTGGTGCCGCGGCCCCACATAAAGCCGTCGTGGATCTCGGCGCCAAAGGGGGGATAGCTCCACGACTCGGGGTGGGCCTGAACCACATCCAGGTGCCCCATGAGCATCAGCGGCTTGGCCTGCCCCGTTCCGCGTAGCCGGGCGATGAGGTTGCCCCGTCCCGGCGCCGATTCGATGACCTGTGTCTCGATTCCGGCAGGCGCGAGAAGATCGGCGAGATAGCGTGCACAAGGGGTTTCGTTTCCTGGCGGATTGGTCGTATCAAAACGCACCAGGTCGCGCAGAACATCGACGATCAGCGCTTTGAAGCGCGAGTGGGGTAACTCCATCTCTCTCTCCACAATGGTCAAGGTTTCGCGCTGCCCTTGGCGATGGGCATATGCTCAGGCCCCAGTCACAGCGCCATTGTCAGTTCGGGTTGCGCCCCTCTTACATCGCCGTTGCGCCTGACAGACCTCTTATAACACACCCAGAGATGGGGAGCAAGAGACGAACTTTGGCGGGGCCAGGCACATAGGGTAGAATGCCCAGGCGTTCTGCGACGCGCCCCGTACTATAGTGGGAGGAAGGGGAGGATGAAGCAATATCGTATCGCGGCTATCCCCGGAGATGGTATCGGCGTGGACACGGTGCAGGAGGCCATTGAGACGCTGCAGACCGTTTGTGAGGTCCACGGTGGCCTTGGTCTGATGTTCGATCGCTATCCTTGGAGTTGCACGTACTATCTTGCGCATGGCGAGATGATGCCCAAGGATGCGCTGACCATCCTTGCCGACTATGAGTGCATCCTCTTCGGCGCTGCCGGCTTTCCGTCCGTCCCCGACCATATCTCGCTTTGGGGCCTGTTGCTGCCCATACGCCAGAGCTTTGACCAGTATATCAATCTGCGGCCAGTCCGATTGCTCAAGGGGATCGCCGGTCCCCTGCGGGACAAGGGGCCCGAACAAATCGATTTCTTGTGTATTCGCGAGAACACAGAGGGTGAGTACAGCGGCGTCGGTGGACGGGTTCACAGACAAGCTGAATCTGAGGTGGCCATTCAGACCTCAGTGTTTACGCGCGCCGGCGTCGAGCGGGTGCTGCGCTATGCCTTTGAGCTCGCCCGTCGCCGCTCACGTCGAGAGCTGGTGAGCGCCACCAAATCCAATGCGCTGCAATACAGTATGGTTTTCTGGGATGAGGTCTTTGCCGAGCTTCAGAGAGAGTATCCCGACGTAAGCTGTCGCCAGTATCACGTGGATGCCTTGGCCGCGCGCTTTGTGACCGCTCCTGAGACGTTGGACGTGGTCGTGGCGTCGAATCTCTTTGGCGACATCTTGACCGACCTGGGCGGAGCGCTCCAGGGGAGCCTGGGCATTCCTCCGAGCGGGAACATCAACCCGGAGAATCGTTATCCCTCTCTCTTTGAGCCAGTCCATGGCTCTGCCCCCGATATCGCTGGCAAGGGGATCGCCAACCCTATCGCCGCGATCTGGGCCGCGGCCATGATGCTGGACCATCTTGGCCATGAGGATGCGGGTGGGCTGATCCTGCAGGCGATCGAGGCCGTCACAGGGCAAGGACGCGTGCTGACGCCCGATCTGGGGGGCAAGGCCACCACACGCCAGGTGGGCGAGGCCATCCGCGCCCAGGTGCGAGCCATCGGCGGCTAGGCCCGAGCGCGCATCGCGCACACAGATTCGCACAGGGCTCCTGGCTGGGTTAGCTAGGCGAGCCCCATCGGTGCGAACGGAATCCCACAAGGAGTACCGTCTATCTTGTCTTCAGCAACGGATACGAGACGTCTGGCGGCCCGCAGCTCGGACGAACGCCGGATGTCGCTCGGCGAGGCGCTGGCGCGGCAGGTTCGGCGCTGGCGCCACCAGATGCAGATCGGGCCCCAGACGCTGCGGAATGAGCGTCTGATCTATGCCGAGATGCCTTTCCAGGCCATTGCTGGGGCCGGAGCCATGTCTTTTCTGGGCGTGTTTCTGGTCCGTTTGGGCGCCCCCAACTGGCTCGTTGGGCTCTACACCTCCCTGCCGGCCCTGTTCACGATCCTGGCAGTCTTGCCTATGGGGGCCTTTGTTGCGCGGCGCGGTCAGTTTGTTCAGACAGCCGTCGTAGGGCGGCTGTTCTTTCGGGCCATCATCGGTTTGTTTGCCTTCCTGCCTTTTCTGCCGCCGAGC
>JAFGLK010000421.1 GCA_016928125.1 Anaerolineae bacterium | reverse complement strand
TCTTGCCAGCCGGCTTGCTGATCCGTCAGCCCGAGCACCTTGAGCTTTTCGTGGATGGTCTCTGTGATGATCTCCCCTTCGCGCACGATCGATTCGCCCTGGAGAATCGTCCGCACGATGGGTTGGACGGCATCACGGGCAGCATCTCGCTGCTGTTCCGTGGCATCTGTGTCCAGAAACGTGTTAGGTACCACCAGCTTGATGATCTGGGCATTGACGACGTCGCGATCGGCCGGTGTCAGGGTGTACGCAATCAGCCGCTGCACGTCCAGCCGGGCGCGCGAGAGATCGGTGGGGCGAACTTCGCTGCTCAGGATAAGGTTGAGTACTCGGGCGCTCTCCAGACGGAGGGCCTCCCAACGGCTCTCGCCCATTTGCAGCATCGCTTCCCAGGCGTCGTCAGTGAGGTCGATGTCGGGGATTTCTGCCAGCATCGCCAGGCGCTCGTCCAGCGTCAGATCGGAAGCCTCTCTGGCGGCCGTAACAGCGTCTTGAATAACGCCGAGTTGCTCCAACTGCTGCTTTGCGACGCTCATGTCAGGTCGCGTGTACACGTCCGCTACTCGCAGCGCAGCCTCCTCGCGGGCGAGGCGCGTGGCTACGTCGCTGATGTAGCTTACTCGGCTGACGGCCTTGATGTCACGAGGGGAAGCACTGCCGACCTGAAGACCTGACGTACTCTGTGAGGGAACAAGGATCGCCACAGCCCAGGACAGCCAGAGGAGCGCCCCCATAGTGATAGCCCGTGATAGATATCGGAGGCGGGACGCCCGGGGCTTTGACTGCCGAGAGCGATCTGCAGCGGGTTGGTGTGGCGCAGCTTTGTCTGCTGGTGCTGTCGATGGTGACTGCGTCATAAGGAGGGCATCGGGGCATAAGGAAATGCAGGAGAACTCATGTCCTCCTGCATCCTATCGGTTGAGCAACTCACGGGCGATCTGATTGACCAGACGCCCATCTGCCTGACCCTTGAGCCTGTTCATCGCCTCGCGCATCACCAGACCCAGTTGCTGTGGTCCTGTGGCGCCCAATTCTGCGATGATGCTCTGCAGGGTCCCTTCGACCTCTTGCTGTCCAAGCTGTTGAGGGAGGTACTCCTCCAAAATGACCAGTTGAGCCTGTTCCTCAGCCACGAGATCTTCTCGATGGCCCTGCTGGAACATCTCAATAGACTCTTTCCGCTGCTTGACCTGGCGCCCGAGGATGTCAATGACTTCCTCTTCGCTCGCCTCACGCAAGAGGGCCTTTTCGGCGTTCAGAATGGCCGCTCTGGCCATCCGGATGGTATCGCGACGGACAACGTCTTGCTCACGCATAGCCGTCTTGAGATCCGCCATCAACCGTTCCTTGATCGTCATGCCACACTCCTGCGCGGCGCGCGCCCCGTCTTGAGGGAAACGAGCCTCTAGTAGTTCCTCATCTGGTCCTTGAGGGTTGTCCGCCGGCTCTTGCGGCGCTTGGCCGCCTTCTTCCGCTTGGCGATCTGGCTCGGCTTTTCGTAGAAACGCCGGCGTCGCACCTCGGAGAGGATGCGGTCTTCCTGGACGGCCTTCTTAAAGCGCCTGAGTGCGCCTTCAAAGGACTCCCCTTGCTCGATAACGATACGGGCCACGCTGTCAACCCCCTTTTTGCTCGGACTGTGTCTCTAGACACGTGAGCAATGCCCAAAAGGCAGAAGCAATTATAGATGTGCTGTAATCAAGCGTCAAGTCGCGCGTGGCCGGTCTGGCACAAAACAACCGGCGCCGCCTGTCAGGCGGCGCCGGCGATCTGGCCAGTGCGATCTAGCGCGTGACGCGATAGGCTTGCATGCCGGCAAAGCGGGCGTTGTCGCCCAGTTCGCCCTCAATGCGCAGTAAGCGGTTGTACTTGGCAACGCGGTCGCTGCGAGCCGGTGCGCCGGTCTTGATCTGGCCGGTGTTCAGAGCGACGACGATATCCGCGATCGTGCTGTCTTCTGTCTCGCCCGAGCGATGAGAGACAATAGTCGTCCAGCCCGCGCGATGAGCCATCTCAACCGCGGCGATCGACTCGCTGAGGCTGCCGATCTGGTTGACTTTGCACAGCAGTGAGTTGGCCGCGCGTGTATCTATAGCCCTCTGCACCCGGGTCACATTGGTCACCAGCAGGTCATCGCCGACGACCTGGACTTTGTTGCCGATCCTGGCGACGAGCTTGCTCCAGCCTTCCCAGTCATCCTCGTCGAGAGGATCTTCGAGCGAGATGATTGGATAGCGCTCCATCCAGTCGGCCCAAAAGTCGACCATCTCGTCGCTGGAGAGCACGCGATTCTCGCGCGCCAGCACGTACTTTCCGTCCTTGTACAACTCGCTGGCGGCAGGATCGAGGGCGATCCACACATCCTCACCGGGACGGAAGCCTGCCTTTTCGATCGCCTCAAGGATCACCCCGAGAGCCATCTCGTTTGTGTCCAGCGAGGGGGCAAAGCCGCCTTCGTCGCCCACGTTGGTGTTCATGCCCCTTTCAGAGAGCACGTTCTTCAGGCTGTGATAGATCTCTGCCCCCCAGCGCAGGCACTCGGAAAAGCTGGACGCCCCGGCCGGCGTGACCATAAACTCCTGAAAGTCGGTGCTGTTCTTGGCATGGGCGCCGCCGTTCAAGATGTTCATCATTGGGACCGGCAGCACATGCGCATTGACACCGCCAATGTACCGGTAGAGGGGCAGTTCGACATCCAGTGCCGCGGCCTTGGCCGTCGCCAACGATACGCCGAGGATGGCATTGGCGCCCAGGCGCCCCTTGTTCTCTGTGCCATCGATTTCGATGACGAGGCTGTCGATACCAAGCTGATCAGTAACATCCATACCGATCAATTCAGGGCCGAGCTCCTCATTGACATTGTCTACGGCCTGCATCACGCCCTTGCCGTTAAAGCGCCGGGCGTCACCATCACGCAGCTCTACCGCCTCATGGACGCCGGTAGAAGCGCCCGAAGGCACCGCCGCCACGCCCACCGAGCCCAGTTCGGTGGTGATTTCGACTTCGACTGTGGGGTTTCCACGCGAGTCAAGGATCTCCCGGGCCATCACGTTCACTATTGCTGACATGTTTCATCTCCTTTTGCCTGTGCGCGGTCCATCGCGCCAGCGGGTACTCGATCAAATGACGATCTGGGGCCAGCGCCCCAAAGGTCAGGCTGGTGTGAGAATCAGGCGCATATCCACAGCCACGGCGCCTGCTCCCTTGTCGCGCACGAGCAAGGGGTTGATGTCCATCTCGGCGATCTCGGGCCAATCGTTAACCATCTGGGAGACTCGCATCAGCGTGTCCACGATGGCATCGATATCTGCCGGGGCCTGTCCGCGAACACCTGCCAGCAGTTTGTACGAACGAATCTCTTCGACCATTTCTTCTGCCTGCAGGCGGGTCATCGGGGCCACGCGAAAAGCGACATCGCGCAGCACTTCGACATAGATGCCGCCCAGTCCGAACATCACCAGCGGCCCAAACTGCGGGTCGCGGTTCATACCGATGATGACCTCACGGGCGTTGGTGACCATCTCCTGAACCTGGGCGCCCCAGATAGTGGCGTTGGGCACATGCTGTTTGGCCCTCGCGATCAGCGTGTCAAAAGCCTCACGGACCTCCGCCTCACTGGAGACTCCCACGATGATGCCGCCTACATCGGACTTGTGCAGGATATCCGGAGATGCGATCTTCATCACGACGGGATAGCCGATCTCCTGGCAAAAGGCCACGGCCTCGTCTGGGGTCGCAAAGACGTCTGACTTGGGCGTGGTGATGCCATAGGCCTTGAGTATGTCCTGGGCCTCGGCATCTCCGATCCCCGTGCGTCCCTCTTTGCGGGCCTGCTCAAATACGCGGGCGACGGCCTCGCGGTCGATCTCAAAGCTCTCGGTTACGGCATCCGGCCGGTCCAGGAACTGGCGGTAGGTCCACATGGCACCAAAGGCGTTGACTGCGCGCTCGGGAAAGTGATAGTTGGGCACGCGATTCTTGGCGAGGATATCGATGCCCGCCATGGCTTCCTGCTTTCCCATCCAGCAGCCCAGGATCGGCTTACTTGCGCGGCTGCAGACATCCACAACGCCGCGAGCCGTCTCAACGATCTCCGTCGACGTCTGCGGCGTCACGATCACCAGGGCGCCATCCACGTTCTCGTCGGCCAGTACGGCCTCCAGCGCCATCATGTAGCGATCGCTGCGCGCGTCGCCCAGCACGTCTACGGGGTTGTGTGCGCTGGCGGCCGCGGGCAGCTGGCTTTCGAGATGCGCCTGCGTTTCAGCTGAGAGCGAAGCCAGAGCGAGGCCATTGAGCTCCAGGGCGTCGGTGGCCATGACGCCAGGGCCGCCGGCATTGGTCACAATCGCGATGCGCTTGCCTTTGAGCAGTGGCTGGTAGGCAAATGCCGTGGAAAAATCGAACAGCTCCTCCACCGTCTCGGCCCGGATGACACCCGCCTGCTTGAATCCTGCGCTGTAGGCGGCGTCGGCGCCCGCCAGGCTACCGGTGTGCGAAGAGACAGCCCGCGAACCCATGGCCGTGCGGCCGGACTTGACCGCGATGATGGGCATGTTGCCAGCGGTTTTGCGGGCCTGGCTGATGAACTCGGCACCGTCGCGAAGGCCCTCGATGTACGCGATGATGACGTTTGTCCGGTCATCGTCGCCCCATGCCTCCAGGAGCGTAACCTCATCGACATCGGACTTGTTGCCGAGGCTTACAAAGTGCGAAAAGCCGATGGTCTCGGCAAGAGCATAGTCGAGGATGGCTGTGCAGAGCGCGCCGGACTGTGACATGAACGCGATGGAGCCGGACTTGGGCGTTCCGGCGGCAAAGGACACGTTCATCGGCACAAAGGTATCAATGATACCCAGGCAGTTTGGGCCAATGATGCGGATGCCATACTCCCTGGCGACGGCTAGCAGCTCTTTTTCGCGAGCGACGCCCTCGGGTCCGGCCTCACGGAACCCTGCCGTGATGATGACGGCACCCTTGACGCCCTTTTCGCCACACTCTCGCAGGACACCCACCACTGCCCGCGAGGGGATCATGATGACCACCATGTCTATTGGGCCGGGCGTGTCGAGCACGGACTTGAAGACTTTGAGCCCCAGGATCTCGTCTGCAGAAGGATTCACCGGGTAGATTGCCCCGGGAAAACCGCTGCTCACAAGGTTCGCCAGTACCTGATATCCGAGCTTGCTGGAATCGGCCGAGGCACCAATGATCGCGATCGCTTTGGGGTCAAAAAACATGTCCAGCATGGACGCGCCTCCATCTACGCAAACCGTATTTTAGGCCAATCATACTCCCTTGTTGGGGCGGTGCCAAACCTCCGCCAGAACGGCGCTGGACGACAAGGGCTTGCGCATATAGTCAGCTGTCACCGGGAAGAGTCTTTCGCCGCTCGACCGTTATCGCTTGACACAGTGTTTTGTTGCTGATAAAGTGTGTCTGGCCTGAAT
The DNA here is from genome assembly GCA_016928125.1 of Anaerolineae bacterium. Next base: position 1,190 of record JAFGLK010000421.1, on the reverse strand, counting down.
CGCTCAAGGTCAATGGTTGGCGCTTGTATCGAAAGTAAACGCAAATCGCGCCGCCTCGCTCAGTTCCTCTTGAGCATGTCCCCACTGAACGGCATGAGTGGTTCGGCCTTGTGCAAGATGGTTCGAGATCCGATCAAGTATCACAGAAGGAGTCCAGGAATGGCAGCTGAACAGATGACAGAAGGCCTGCGCTTTCCCCCGCCGCCCGAGTTTGCTGAGAATGCTCTCATCGGCTCGATGGAGCAGTATCAGGAGATGTACGACCGCTCGGTGAACGATCCGGACGCCTTTTGGCTTGAGCAGGCGCAGACGTTGGATTGGGTCAAGTTCCCGACCAAGGGTTGCGAATACACCTGGAACACCGAGGATCGGGTGATTGAGCACAAGTTCTTTGAGGATGGGATCCTCAATGTCTCATACAACTGCCTGGATAGACACATCACGACTTCGCGTAAGGACAAGCCGGCCATCATCTGGCAGGGCGAGCCCGAAGAGGATGTGGTGACGCTCACCTATGAGGACATGTACCGCGAGGTGAACAAGTTCGCCAACGTGCTCAAAAAGCACGGCATCGGGCGCGGCGATCGCGTGGCTGTCTATATGCCGATGATCCCCGAACTGGCGATTGCCATTCTGGCCTGCACGCGCGTCGGTGCGGTCCATTCGGTCGTATTTGGCGGATTCAGTGCAGCCTCCCTGGCGAGCCGTATCCAGGACTGCAATGCCAAGATGGTAATCACAAGCAATGTTTCGTTGCGCGCAGGCAAGGCCATCCCTCTCAAGATCACAGCGGATGAGGCTGTGGCTACCTGCCCCACAGTCGAGACGGTCGTCGTCGTTCGGCGCACGGACGACGTGGTGGCGATGGAGCCCGGGCGTGACGTGTACTGGGACGAAGAGATGGACACGGTTGAGGATTACTGTGCCCCCGAGTCCATGAACGCGGAGGACCCGCTCTTTATCCTGTACACCTCCGGTTCCACGGGCGCGCCCAAGGGTATCCTGCACACGACAGGCGGCTATCTGACCTATGTGGCCGTGACTCACAAGTATATTTTCGACATCCATGAAGAAGATGTCTACTGGTGCACAGCCGACATCGGTTGGATCACCGGACACAGCTATATCGTGTATGGCCCGCTGGCCAATGGCGCTACCTCGGTGATGTTTGAGGGCGTCCCCACTTATCC
>JAFGLK010000420.1 GCA_016928125.1 Anaerolineae bacterium | reverse complement strand
GGCCCGGTCCTTCGAGTTGCGCGCCACCAGCAGCCTGGCGCGCCTGCTGCGCGATCAGGGGCGCATCGGCGAGGCGCGCGAGGCGCTCGCCGCGATCTATGGCTGGTTCAGCGAGGGATTCGACACGCCCGACCTGATGGAGGCGCGGGCGCTGCTGGAGGAACTGGAGTAGGTCGCACTGTCCGTGCGACCTCCAGGTGGGCCCTCTGTCGTAGTCTATGAGGGAATAGGGCGAGTGAGTCAGCCGAGGGTGTAGGACGTCGCCATTAGTCTTCCGGCGGTGTCGAGACCAGGCCGATGTTCTTGGGCCCGCGAAAGCCAAAGGTGACCACCTCATAGCGCAGGCCCCGCTCCCGATAAAAAGCGGCGATGGCCGCCACCAGTTCGTCGCGCCCCAGCTTGTCGTCCGACCAGAAGTTGCAGCAGGGGATCAGGATGGCGGGGCGCACCAGGGCCGCCTCGGCCACCGCGCGGGTGGCCTCGTCTGGGTGGAGGCCGACGATCAGATCGTAAAACGCGGCCTGGCTCGGATCAAAGGCCTCCTCATGGCCCGGCACCCCGCGCAACGTCCAGCCCCGCGGGTCCACCACCTCGCACTGGTAGTTGTAGCGCTTGTTCAGGATGCGCGCCAGCATGCCCTGGCCTCCGCCGACGTCCGCGATGTAGTGCACCCGGCGGCCGTAGCGCTGGTGGATGTATGCGGCCAGCACCTCGAAACGTCCGGCGTCGCCGTGAAAGCGGTGCCTACGCGCCATCGGCGGCGGCCCTCTCGGCCTGGCACAGGGCCAGCGTGACGATCGCCCGGGCGGGCGCCTCGAATGTGATGGTGCGCCCCTGTAGCCGCGATCGCTGATCGCGGCCGGGTGCGGGATCAGCGATCCCGCCTACAGGCAGCTGATCGCGGTCCGAGGTGGGATCACCGATCCCGCCTACAGACAGATCGCCGATCCCGCCCATAGGCCGCTCCAGCGCGTCGCAGAACTCGGTGCGGTCAAAGCCGGCGGGCAGCCTCAGCCGGCCCGTTACGGGGTGGTCGAGCACGTTCCACAGGCGCACGATCAGGCGCCGCCCGTCGGCGCCGGGCTTGAGGGCCAGCACCGGGCCGCCCGGGAAATCGATCCCCAGCGCGCCCACGGCCTCGCTGGCCGGCGCGACGCCGGGCGTCTGCAAGAAGGGCGGCGTGCAAAAGCGTTGGGCCTCCTCCAGCGCAGCCAGATCGCTGTACGGCCCATCACGGAGCACCAGGCGGTAGCGAAAGCGCCAGCACCGCTGCCCGCCCTGGCCGAACTGGTGATCGGTGCGGGTCAGGCTCATCAGCGGCATGGAGCACAGCATCGCGGGGGGCCGGGCCCCCGCCCAATCGGGCGCTCGCAGCCCGCCCGCGCCGAACTCGATCAGGAAGGCATCCGGTGTAAGGAGCAGCGCCTGGCGCCCGTCCCCTATCGCCGCGGCGAAGGTCTGCACGGCATAGAGCTGGCTGTTAGCGCCCGGCAGATCGTTGCCGCCCGGCAGATCGTTGCCGCTCGGCAGATCGCTGCCGCTCGGCAGATCGTCGCCACCCTGGGTCTGCGGCCCGGCCGTCAGGATCGCCCCGGCCATATCGTAGCGGTAGCGCGCGGCCGCAATCTCTAGGGGAAAGACAACCTGCAGACTCTGGGCCTCCTCATCCCATCCGCCCTCCAGTTCGTAGGTCAGGTCGATCCAGGGCGTGGCCGTGGGAAAGAGCCAGCGCGCGGCGAAGCGAAAGCCATAGCGCTCGCCCTCCAGGCGCACCTCAACGCCCTGCGGACCGCGGCGGGAGAGGAACAGGTCCGTTCGCGCGTTGGCGGGCGAGTCGAGCGTCTCGGGAAAGAGCGCCTGGCGCTGATGGGCGCTGGGGTAGCGCGTATGCACCAGCGTCCCCAAGGCCGGGATCTGAGCGCCGGCTGAGCCTGTCGAAGCCGAGCCTGTCGAAGCCAGCTCGTCAAAGGCTGGGGTCCAGCCCTGCGGCACCCACTCCACACCGCGGGCGTCCACCAGGGAGGTCACGCCTCCGCGGTCCGCATCGAACCGCACCCGGCCGCCACGCCAGGGGAACTCGACGGCTGAGCCTGTCGAAGCCGAGGATGGCGCCGCTTCGACAAGCTCAGGGGCCGCCTCGACAGGCTCAGGGGCTGCGCCAAGCGCGCGGGCGATATCCAGTGCCTCGGTCGCCGCGGCGGCGCGCACGCCCGCCGAGATGGCCGCCAGGCGCCGATCGATGCCGCCCATGTCGTGCTCGGCAAACTCGAGCAGCGCGCCCCAGGCCCGTTCGAGCAGAGCCTGGGCGGGCGTCGGCTTGCCCGCGCAGACTACATCGACCGCGTGGTCCGCCTCGGCCAGCCGCAGCAGGCGTTCGGCCTCGCGGAACTGGGCCGTCAACCCGCCCAGGTGGGCGCCCCACTCCTCCCAGCAGATGCCGAACGAGCCACGCAGCTCGGGCAGCGTCAGCCCACGCTCGGCGATCTCCTGGCGTGCGGCGGCAAAGAAATCCTCATAGCGCGCGTCCACCAGCCGGATGGAGTCGTCGCTGTGGGCGTTGAACTGCTCGATGAAGAGGCGATAGTCCTGCGTCGGCGCCCATTGATCGTGGCCGGTGCCCAACAGCAGGATGCTCGAGATGGGATATGTGGCGCCATAGGCCGCATAGCGCGCCACCGTGTCGTGGATGAACGCGCAGCGCCGCTGGTAGACCTCGACCGAGCCCGAGGCGTGAAAGCGCTGCATGTGCTGGGGATCGTGCACCTGACCGCCGAGAAAGCCCAGTTCGGCGGCCTCGGCATAGCCACCCCACGAGCGCGTGCTGGCGTACAGGTCCCAGCGCACCAGCAGGCGCCCGCCGTCGGGCGCGATCCACCAGAACAGCGGGTAGGGATCGCGCTGGGCGTTGTAGCTCTCGGCCCGCAAGGGGTAGACCCCGCGCCCCACGTCGGGGAGCCCCGCTGCGCTCAACACGTTGGCCAGGCCCCAGGGCAAGGCCACGTTCTCCATGATGAGCGCCGTGCGGTTGGGCGTCCCTGTGGCCTGTTCGATCTCCAAAGAGCCGTACAGCGCCCGTAGCGACAGCTCTGTCGAGAGCAGGCCCCACAGCAGCACCGAGTAGTTGGCGGCATAGCCGATGCGGCGCGTGCGGATGGCGTCCAACAGGCGTTGGGCGCCGGCCTCGCCGCGCTGGCGCCGATAGACCTCCAGCCAGATGGTGCCATCCAGGTTCCAGCGCCCGCCATAGCGCTCGGCCTGCTCGAAGAAATGGTCGAGCACGGCGGCCATGCGCGTCTCGATCTCGGCGTGGGTGCCGCACCAGTTATAGTCCAGGTGCTTGTCCTGGGCCAGGTAGATCGTCCACTTGCGGCAATCGCCCATGATATCCCCCGTGATGCTGAATCGCCGAAGCCAGCCCTACAGATACCTCGCGAACCAACGTAGCATGTGCTCCAGGCGCGCGATACGACGATCGGTGCGCCCCTCGCGTGACAGGCCGTGCGACTCGTCGGGAAAACGCACCATCTCGCAGGGCACGCCCAGCGTGCGCAGCGCCACATAGGCCTGCTCGCCCTGCTCGATGGGGCAGCGGTGGTCCTCCTCGCTGTGCAGAATCAGGGTGGGCGTGCGGGCGTTGCCGATGCTCGACATGGGCGACTGGCGCCAGAGGTTCTCCAGGTTCTCCCAGGGCGGCTTGTCGCCGAACTCGGCCTGAAAGCTCCAGTTTTCGTCGCTGGAGCCCCACATGCTGATCCAGTTGCTCACCACGCGCTGGGCCACCGCCGCCTTGAAGCGCTGGGTGTGGCCGATGATCCAGAGCGTCATATAGCCGCCATAGCTGCCGCCGGTGACCCCCAGCCGCTCGGGGTCCACGTAGGGTTGCGCGGCCACATAGTCGGTCCAGGCCATCAGATCGCGATAGTCGGCGTTGCCCCAATCGTTCACGATCGCCCGCGAGTGCGCCTCGCCATAGCCCTGGCTGCCGCGCGGGTTGGTGAAAAAGACCACATAGCCATGAGCGGCCAGGAACTGGAACTCGTGCGAAAAGAGATAGCCGTACTGGGCGCGGGGGCCGCCGT
>JAFGLK010000419.1 GCA_016928125.1 Anaerolineae bacterium | reverse complement strand
CGATTGGCGCAAGCGCCAGCAGTCCCGCGCGCAGGTGCGCATCACCATCGAAGAGATCCTGGACCGCGAGCTGCCGGAAGCCTTTACCGCTGAGGTTTACCAGGCCACGTGCGATCAGGTGTATCAACACGTCTATGAGTCATACGCCGGGGCTGGGATCAGCATCTACACGCCCAGGATGTAACGCAGACGGATTGGCTGGGCGTGGATCATCGGCCACACCCGCCGGGAGGCACGAGCGCATGCAGATCCAGCACCTCACCGTCTACCGCGAGCCCGAGCGCTACGCCGGCTGGCCCGCCAACTATGGCATCTGGGCCTGGGGTGATGAGATCGTCGTGGCGTTCACCGTGGGGTATCCCAGCCCCGGCGGCGGGTTCCATGCCCGCGACCGCGAGCGCCCCTGTGTGACGATGCAGGCCCGCAGCGAGGACGGCGGCCTCACCTGGGCGACCGGGCCGTGCCCGCTGCAGAGCCCGGGCGGCCGCGGTGTGTCGGCCGACGAGCACATGCGCTCTGACCTGAGCGTGGGCCAGGCCCTGGCTCTGGGGATGCCGGTGCTGCCGCAGGATTGCCCCGGCGGCCTCGAACTCGGCCACCCCGACCTGGCGCTGATGTGCGCCCGCACCGGACTCGGCGCGGGCACGGCGGCCTGGTTCTACATCTCGTACGACCGCTGCCGCGCCTGGAAGGGCCCCTACTGGCTGCCCGGTTTCGGCCAGCCGGGCATCGAGGCCCGCACCGATTACCTGATCACGGACCGGGATACCTGTACGCTCTTTCTCACCGCGGCGCGGGCCGAGGGCGGAGAGGGGAGCGGGGTCTTCTGCGCCCGCACCCAGGATGGGGGCCGCACCTACCAGTGGCTATCGTGGGTGGCGCGCGCCGAGACGGGTTACGTGATCATGCCCTCCAGCGTGCGCCTGAGCGAGCGCGAGATCGTCACGGCCGTGCGCTGCCGCAGCTGGGGCGAGGATCTGCGCACCGACGCCTTCTGGATCGACCTGTACCGCTCGGAGGACGACGGCCACACCTGGGCCTACGTCGGGCGCCCCGTGCCCGACACGGGCATCGGCGGCAATCCGCCTTGCCTGATCCGCCTGGGCGATGGGCGCCTCTGCCTGACCTACGGCTATCGCGCTGCGCCCTATGGCATCCGCGCGCGGCTGAGCGCCGATGGCGGCCGCTCCTGGGCCGAGGAGCTGGTGCTGCGCGACGACGGCGGCAGCCACGACCTGGGCTACCCCCGCACGGTGCAGCGCCCCGGTGGGACCATCGTGACGGCCTACTATTTCAACGACGCGCCCGGCGGCGAGGGCTATATCGCGGCTACGCTCTGGCGCCCGTAGCCTCGCCAGCCCTGGGCCGGGCGGCCTTAGGCCGCTTCCTCGATGGCCCCGGCGATAGCCCGCAGGCTGCGCGCCACGTGCTGGGCGGGCACGTCCTCGGTGATGCCGATGGCAAAGCCGCGCCTGCTGCCCGCCTCGGCGATCAACTGGCGCGTGTGGGCGCGGATCGCCTCGTCCGGCTCCAGGTGCATCGAGCTGGTGAAATTGAGCCACAGGGCCTTGTCGGGCCAGGCCGTGCGCGCCTCGGCCACCGATACGTCGCCCACCGGCGCGGGGGTGAAGGCCTCGACGATGTCGAAGGGCGCCTGGGCGATGGGCCCCATCAGCGAGCGCAGGCGCCCGTCCATGTGCACCGCCAGGCGCTTGCCCGTGCCCGCCAGCCGCGCCATGTGCCGCGCATAGGCGCTCACGCAGTACCGCTGGTAGCGCTCGCGCCCCACCATGTCGCTGGTGATGTTGTCCGCCGCCTGCAGGATCTCCACCGGCGCCTGGGCGGCCAGATCGTAGAGCTCGTCGTAGCGGGCCATCATCACATCGTATAGCTCCTCGATCAGCTCGCGCCGCTCGTAGAGGTCGATGGCGAAACGCTCATAGCCCGTCATCTGGTACAGAATCTCCTGGATCGCCCCCTTGGCCACGCGGATCATCACCAGACCGTCGCCGCCCAGCTCGCGCTGGGTGCGGGTGATCGCCTCCAGATTGTCGTGGTAGACCGCGTCGCGGTAGACGGTGGCCATCACGCGGTAGTCCTGCGGCTCTTTGACGAAATGCTCGCGGATCCAGGTGGAGCCATACGCCGCGTCGAGCTGGGCCACCTGGTGCACCTCGCCCGCGGGCGTGCGAATGGTGCGCCGCTGCATGTGGCGGCCGTCCTCCCAATACTCGCGGGTGACGAAATCCACCTGGCGGTACTCTACCCGGTGGGCGGGCAGCCGCGTGATGATCCCCAGCCCCATGGCCCGCAGGGCGCGCTCGTCGGCCCCGCGCGGGATCATCCAGTCATAGATGGTCAGCGGCACCCGATCGGGCTCCTCCCAGCTCATGGCGGCCACAATGCGCTCGCGTGCGTCCATGGTTGCTTGCCTCCCGGATCCCTTGTGCGGCGATTGTAGCACAGGCGCGAGAGCGACGCACGCGCCTCGGAGGAGGCACGGTGGGGAAGACACGGAGACGTGAGGAACTCTACGCCCTCGCGCCGAGCGAGGCCCTGTGCCCCGAGCAGTACCCCGTCGGCACCTACCCCGCCGACTGGCCTGCGCTTGAGACGGTGCTGGTGGTCGAGGTGGATGGCATCAAGGCCCGTGGAACGCAGGCGGCCCTCGTCTGCGGTCGGGAACGCGACGGCCACCTGCGTGCGCTGGGCCTCCGTCTTCTGCGCGTCTTGGCCGCTGAGGTCGTACGCAGCATGGCTGGCGTGTGGGAGGTCCGACCAAGTGCCTGCGCCGAGCCCTTGCCCGAGAATGCCTCCTGGGTTGAGGCACGCGAGCTGCGCAAGGGCGATGTCATCTTTGTCGGGCCTGAGGGCGGGGCAGCGCATGCTCGATGTCCAACATGAGCGGCTGGATGAGGCAGTCCAGGGCTCAGAGATCGAGGGCGCCCACTCGGTCCTGAACCAGGTGTGCGCGCTGTACCATGGTGGCGCGGGCATCGCTGCGTACGTATCCGGGTAGTCAGGGTGGATCCCCCATCCGGCTTACCGGCGCGCCTCGCGATAGCGCGTCACGGCTTGCTCGATCTCGGCGTAGGCCGCCTCGCGATCCTGCCAGCCCTTGGGCTCCACCTCGGCCATCTCCAGATCCTTGTAGACGCTGAAAAAGTGGGCCATCTCGTCCAGAAAGTGGGCCGGCACATCCGCCAGATCGCGATAGCCGCTGAAGAGGGGGTCGGTGTGGGGCACGGCCAGGATCTTGTCGTCGGGCTGGCCCCGGTCTAGCAGGCGATAGATGCCCAGAGGGCGCGCCTCGATCACGCACCCTGAAAAGGTGGGCTCGTTGGTCATGACCAGCACATCCAGCGCATCGCCGTCGCGATGCAACGTCTGGGGCACCAGGCCATAGTCGCCCGGATAATGCAGGGACGAAAAGAGCACCCGATCCAGCTTGATGAAGCCGCCCTCTTCGTCATACTCGTACTTGTTGCGCGAGCCCTTGGGGATCTCGACCACCACATAGACGACCGTTGGGGCGTCAGGCCCCACCGGCAGGGCGTGCAGAAGATTATCCATAGCCTTGACTCCTTACACTCTAGCGCCCAGGGGCTTTGAGGGCGCGACCAGATCCTCCTCACGAAAGACGCTCAACACGATCTCGCCCAGGCCCTGCCGGTCGCAATCGTGCACGCAATAGATCCATCCATCGGGGGCCTGCACGGCGTCGGGATAGGAGACGCGCGCGCGGTCGTCGAGCTGCAGACGCCGCGCGAACGAGACGCCGTCGGCGCCGTCGTTCAAGCAGGCGTGCAAGCCTCGGCGCTCGCGGGGGTCGAACGTGTTGATCAGCAACAGGGCGCCGGAGGCCAGCCGCCGGATGAAAAAGCGGCTGCCGGGGTTCACGATCCCCGTGGGGGCGCCGG